>NZ_JBGCAQ010000014.1:0-275317 GCF_041261405.1 Streptacidiphilus sp. EB103A
CAGGCGCGGCCGCCATGGCGTCGACCACAGCCCTCGCCCAGCGCGGCAGGGCCCGCACCCCGCTCCAACTCGCCCCGCAGCCCCGGGAGCAGCACAGCACCGCAGCCAGCCCGCAAGGCACCGCAGGCCCAGGACGCAACGGCGACGGGCACCGCCCAGGCCTGCTCCCGCGCACTGTCGTGCCAGGCCAGCCAGAGGACACCACCTCGACAAGAGCAACGCAACCAAGCAGGCTGACCCCGCGCACCGACACGACCAGGACCAGATTCCGGAAACCAAGCCCCTCCGCGCTCCCGGCCCCGGCCGCGGCCGCCGGTACGCGTACCGGTCCGACCACCGGAACCACCATCGGCACATCGGCCCGCCCACCGGTCCGACCATCAGAACCACCATCGGCATACCGGCCCATCCACCGGTCCGACCATCAGAACCACCATCGGCATACCGGCCCGTCAACGGCCCCCGGGCCGCGTGTCGACGACGGCGTTCCGGCGGGCCCGGCGGCACGATGCCGCCACGGCGACCTACGCCCGCTGCACCGACGGCTGCACCCCGGGAGACGCACGCACCGCCTCCCGGACCCTGTACAGCAACTGCTTCAACCAACCCCGCCAACGCTGTCGCACAGCCCCGGCACCCGAACCCCCAGACCCCCGCACTCAACACCCGCCCCGGCCCTCCGACCACGAGCCGATGGAACGCGGCCACCACGAACCCAAAACCCGCGACCCGGAACACACCACCCACCACGACCACACCAACGCCCCGCCACACCCGACCCGACACCCCGCCACCAGCCCCACCAGCCACCACCCGGGAGCAGCCGGGAGCAGCCGGCCACCGGCGAGGAACGGCCGCGCGACCCGGGCGACCGGGCCCGCCCCACCCGAGCAACGAACAGCGGCACGGCAGCGCCCGCCACCACCAGCACCCGACCCCCGGACGCCCGACCACACGAACCACCCCCGCCACCGCGACCACCACCCCGGCCCGCATGGCAGCGCGCTAGGACAACGCGCTGTACCAGCACGCTGCACCAGCACGCTGGCCTGGCCGCCGCACCCGAACACCGAACAACACCACACCCCAGCCACGCCACCACCAGCACCCGACCACCACCACCAGGCCCCACCGGCCAGAAAACCCCCACCCACGCGCAACCACAACGCGCTACTACAACGCGCTATGACAGCGCGCTGTCCTGCCACACCGGCACAGCGAACAGCACCCGCGCGACCCGGGCGGCCGGGCCCGCGGCAAGCCCACCCGCGCCGCCCGGCCCGCCCGGACACACGAACCTGCGCTCCGCGCTCTTCTCCGGCGGCGTGAAAGATCCCAACACCGCCCCGCACCGAAGACGACACTCAGCACCACCAAGAACCGCACAGCAACCACGGCGACCAGAACCAACCCCGCACCGCGGACCCGACACCCGACGCCCGAACCACGACCACCACCGCGATCCGGGCAGGAGTACGCGCAGCATCATCGCGCCATGGCAGCGCGCTAGGACAACGCGCTGTACCAGCACGCCGCCACACCCCAACCCGCCACCTCCAAGCCGCGCACACGGAGCGTTCAACCAAGGACGGTTGGCTTCTCCGGCGTGCCGTGCTTAAGGAGATCAGCGATCAGGTCGGCAAGGCCGAGGGGATATATCGTCTCGCCGGTGTCGCGGAGTTCTTCGAGCGTCCACCAGCGGCTGCTTCGGATGTTGTCGGTCTGGTTCGCGCGGGCCGGGTCAAGGTCAGACACCTCGACGCGGGCGAGGAAGTATTTTTCGACCTGGCGGACCTGGCGGCCGCCCACGGGATGGACCTGACGGCGTTCAGCGACCTGAGCGACCAGGGTGACATCCGTAGCTCCGAGTTCTTCGCCGAGTTCCCGCAGGACGGCCGTGGGGTAGTCCTCGCCGGGTTCCAAGCTGCCGCCGGGGGTGGCCCAGAAGCCGCCGTTCTCGTCGTAGGCCAGCAGCAGGACGCGCTGGTGGGAATCGAGAACGACGGCTCGGGCCGCCTCGCGGAGGGGCAGAGTGCTCATGGGTTCAGTCTGGCAGGCACGTCACTCCCGCTCGACCAGATAGTCCCCGATGCACACGGCGTCCAGGTCGCAGGCCTGGAACGTGGCAAGGGCGTGAGCGGGGGTTTCCACGATGGGTTCCCGGTCGTTGAAACTCGTGTTGAGTACGACGGGGGTTCCGGTGATCTGGTGGAAGTACTCGATTAGGGATGCGAAGGCGGGGGCCGTGCTTGGATCGACGGTCTGGACACGGGCGGTCCGGTCGACGTGGACGACACCCGCGAGTTTGTCCGTCCGGCCCGCTCTGACCGGTGGCGCGAGCAGCATGAAGGGGCTGGGCACGTCGAGCTCGAACCAGTCGCGTGCGTGGTCAGCGAGGACGGCCGGCGCGAAGGGCCGGAACGGTTCGCGGTGCTTGATGCGTTGGTTCAGCGCGGCAGAACTGGACGTCGTGCGAGGGTCGGCAAGGATGCTGCGACCGCCAAGCGCGCGGGAACGAGTTCGCTGCCGCCCTGGAACCAACCGATGATCCGTCCGTCCGCGATCATCTGCGCAGCCGCGGCGGCGATGTCGCTCTCCCGTCGCCATCGGTACGGCGTCCGGCGGCGCTCGACCAGTCCGGAGCGCGGGTCACGGGTGAGGGCCTGCTCGATCTCCCCGTCCGAGTAGGTGCGGCCGAAGTAGTCGTGAGCGAGCGGGCGGCGGGGAATTTCGCCGGTCATCCGGTGCCATGCGTAGAGGGCACAGCCGAGTGCCTGGCCCCGGTCGGAGGACGCTGGCGGTGCGAAGTATCCGCTGACCGAGTCCTGGCGGCGGAGTTTGTCGGCGGCGACGCAGTTGAGGGCGACGCCTCCGGCGAAGCACAGGTTTCTCAGACCGGTGGCGGCGATGGTCTGTTCGGCCAGGGCGCCCAGGGCCTGTTCCGTCTGAGTTTGGACGTACGCCGCGGCGTCAGTGCCACGTGGATCGCCGCCCCGACTGTCGGGCGGCCCGAAGTCGGCACCGGTTCGTTCCGCGAGTTCGGCGACGCCTGCGGCGTGGGTACGGGTGAGGCGCCCGCGGACGGTAGCGCCATCGGCGTCGAACAAGGGAGTCCGGTGGGCGCCGGGGTCGCCGTAGGAGGCGAGGGCCATCGTCTTCCCGGCTTCCTGCTCGTGCCAGCCCAGCCAGTTCGTGAACGCCTCGTACGTGGCGCCGATGCCGCCCGCGCGGGGCCGCTCGGGTGGGTTCCCGCCGAGTCGTTGGATGCCGTCCCGGGTGGCTGCGTAGTACGTCTCGGTATCGTGGTTGTTGCCGCCGCCGTCGACCACCAGGACGGTCGCCTCGTCGTACGGGCTGAGGCAGTAAGCGGTGTACGCGTGGCTGAGGTGGTGGTCGACGGCGACGATCCGGGCCGGGTCGACGCCGAGGTGGGTCAGGCCGGTCTCGCCGGCGGCGGGCGGATGGTGACCGATGCCGCTGACCGTGATCAGGTCGACGTCCTGAAGCCGCACCTGGGCGGCACGCAGGCAGTACAGGAGTGCAGCCTGCCAACCGGGGCTGTAGCGGGTGCGGTTGAGACGTTCCTCGCTGATCGCGACCATCGTGGTGTCGGTGATGAGAGCTGCGCCGCCGTCGTGGCCCAAGTTGATGCCGACGACGACGGGGGCGTGGGCGGTCATCAGACGGCCCCGCGTACGGGTTCGGCCAGCAGGTCCCAGAGGCCGGTGTGGCCCGCCGGGTCGCGGTACAGGGCTCCAAGCTGGCAGAGCTGGACTGTGCCGCCGCGGTGGTCGAGCGGTTCGGTGAAGGGGTGGCCGAAGGACTCCAGTCCGCCCAGTGCGTCGTAGACGCCCCGGAATCGGGCGTCCAGTTCCGGCCGTACGTCCGGAGTGAGGGCAGTAGTGAGCTTCGCGGCGGTGTCGGTGAGACCAGCGTCCGCCAGGAGGCCGCTGACCTGGGCGAGGACGGTGTCCGGCGTGGCCCCGTCGGTCTTGATGATCAGCGGTGGGGTGGGGCACAGGGTCGGGGCGATGTCGGTGTAGAAGGTGTGCAGCCGCTCTAGCAGCCCTTCATCGAACCACTGCTTCCAGCGGGGCCGCTCGGCCACGTTCCCCCGGCGATTCAGGCTCTCACCGGGGCTGACCAGGAGGATCGCCGTCAGGACCGGCGAGGGCAGGGCGGGGGCGATGTGGCGGGCGTAGAAGTCCCGGGCCGTGCGGTACGGGAGGCTGTCGTCCGCGCGGGTCGTCCAGCAGTAGGCCAGGGCGCCGAGGTGGTTGCGGTCGGAGATCAACAGCCGGGTAGCGGGGTCGGTGGCGAGCTGGGCGGCGGCGCGGGCCTTGTCCAGTTCGTGCCGTAGGAACCACAGGCTGTGTCCGGCGGTGGAGGGGTGCACAGGGGCCCGAAGGCCGGTGCTCAGCCGTGCGTTGGGCTCGGTGAACCACAGGCACTCGTCACCCAGGACGGGCACCATCCGCGCGAGCAAGGAGGTCTTGCCGGCTCCGGGAGGCCCGTCGAGTACGAGGACAGGGGCGTCGGTGGGCATTTCAGTCCTTCCGCGGGTGCGGGCCGGGGCGGCAGATGGCGGCTAGGGCGAGCGCCAGGTCTTCCACCCGTACCGCGAGGGCGGCGCTGGTGGGCAGATCGGCCGGGTACTGCCCGGACAGCCGGTCGCTGACGGCCTGCCACATGGCGGCGAACGGGTCGGTGAAGCCGTTCTGCTCGCCAGTGGTGGTGGTGAGGCGCGTCGCGGAGGACGACTCGTAGGGGCGGGCGAAGTCGACCGTGGCTGCCTCGGACGGTCCGCTGACGTGGATCTGTTCCAGGAAGCGGCCCGGCGGGGTCGCGCTGATGACCAGCGTGAAGGTCTCGGCGGCCGGACCGTGCAGTACGGCGTGGAGAGACTGGCCGTCGGCGTCCAGGGTGCACACGGCTGGCGACACGCCGGGGACCGCCAGAACTAGCGCGGTCAGCAGGTGGTAGCCCTGCCACAGGAGGATCTGGAGTGCAGCGACCTGGTTCGGGTCACCAAGCTGCTCGGGTGCGGTCTGGGGCGGGTCGTCCGCGAAGGTGTACGGGTTGAAACCTGGCGGCAGCAGAAGCCGCCGGGCGGCCTCGTCCACGCCGTCGGCCTTGATGAGCCAGCCGCCGGACGGGTCGGGGACCGCCGCGAGGGCGGCGTGCAGGGCCGGGTCGTGGGCGCGCATCGCCCCGACCTCCAGCAGCAGCCCCGCCTCCTTCGCGCGGGCGGCCAGTTTGCGGGTGCCGACGACGTCCAGTCCGACCGGCTTCTCGGTGAAGACGTGCACGTTCGCGTCCAACGCTGCCTCGATCAGGTCCTCGTGGACGCCGGTGAGGATCACCAGCATGTCCACACCGTCGAGCAGGTCCCTCGTGATCCCCGCGACGCGGGGTACGGCGAAGCGAGCGGCGGCGGCGCGGGCCCGCACCGGGTCGCGGTCGGCCAGTGCCGTCACCTCGAAGGCGGGGTGGGAAGTGAGCAGAGGGAGGTGGAGACCGAAGGCGGCGGCGCCGCATCCGGAGACGGCCAGCCTCCACGGCCGGGTCTGCGGGCTCATCGGGATGTCTCCTCGGGGGTCCAGCAGCCGGTGGCCGCGTGGTAGGAACGGGCGGCGATCTCGTCCTCGGGCAGGGCCCTCAGAACGGGGTTGAACAGCTCCACCGAGGCGGTCCCGGTGTAGCTGACCTGGGTGAGCGCGTCGGCGAAGGCGGACCAGTTGAGGGCGCCGTCGCCGGGGAACAGCCGCAGACCATCCGTCCAGCCGTGCGGGGTGCCGACGTGGGGGATGTCCGCGACTTGCAGGTGGCCGACTCCGCCTGTGCCGAGACCCGTGATGTGACCGGGGTCGGCTCCGGCGACCGCCCAGTGGAAGGAGTCCACCAGCACCGCGGCGTTTTCCGTGCCGCTCTCGTGCAGCAACTCGGCGACGGCGGGCAGGGTGGCGGCCACCGGTTGGGGACCGTCGAGTTCGGGAGGCAGTCCGTCCACGACGCTGACCGCCTCCACCGCGAGGCGCACGCCGTAGTCGGCGGCGGTGTCCGCGAGTCGGGCGATCCGCTGGCGCGCGAGGGCCAGCGCTTCGACCTGGTCGAGCGGGGAGAGGGGGTTGAGGACGGTCGTGGCGACGGGGCAGCCGAGTTCGGCGAACGTCTTCAGCCGCTGGCGCAGGGTCAACAGGTGCTCGTCGTACGCCACGGCGTCGATCAGCAGCGGGGCGGGCAGTACGGGGCCCGGCGGGCAGGATGCCGCTAGCGGCGGCCACTATCAACCCGTGCTCGGCCAGCAAGTCGCGTACTCGGGCGGCGCCCACGGCTTGGGCCTGCTGAATAGACAGCTCGACCGCCTCGAACCCGGCGGCCGACGCCAGGGCGAGGAAGTCTGGCAGGTCGACACCGGACAGGGTCGCGGGATTCAGGCACGGCCGGAACGTGGCAGCAGTCTCGCGACGGGCGATCATGCGGTGGCCAGCTTCCCAGCCAGCAGCCGCTCCCGCAGGCCCTCCAGATCCTCCATCACGGCGGTAATGACCCGGCGGGCGTCGGCGGCCAGGATCGGGGTCGGGCCGGAGGTCTGGACGACGGCCTGCCACGGGTCGGCCAGGTCCCGGCCTGCCTGTGAGACGAGTGCGACCGCGCACTCCAGCCCGGTTTCCTCGTGTAGCCGGCGGGCAGCCTCTGTAGCGGCCAGGTTGTAGAGCTTGCCAACGTGGTAGACCGGGTTCTTACCCGAGACGCCTTCGGCCGACCAGGGGCGAAGCATTGAGATCAGCCCGTTGGAGCGGTTGCCCCGGCCGACCACTCCCTCGTCGCCGGACTCGATGGATGAGCCGGTGGCGGTCAGGTAGAGCTCGGGCCGCTGGTCCTGGTCGCGGGTGTTCACGAAGACCTCAACGTCCACGGTCGGAGCGATCCGAGCGGCCGTCTCGATGATCAGCTCCCGGGCCCGGGCCCGGCGGGCGATGTAGGTGTGCAGGTCCGGGGTGTGCCGGGCGATCTGCGGCACGCACGCCGTCAGCCGCACGCGGGTGCCGGTGCGCACGACCATAAGCTTGATGTCCGTGCCGAAGTACGGGTGCTCGGCACGGAAGCTCTCGCTGCTCAGGTGCGTCTCGATGCCAGTGGCGAGCTGTTCCCCGATGCCCAGCGGGGCATAGCCGACCCCGGCGGAGGTGTCGTTGGAGAAGAGGCGGTGCCGCTCGGCAAGGTCGTCCAGACTCCGCGGGGCGAACCAGCGCTGGCGGGACGCCTCCCGGTCGGCGCTCGCACCGGTGGTGACGCCCCCGGGACTCGACGCCTGGGTCAGCCGGGGCTTCACCTGTACCCACCGCTCGGTGTCCAGCAACGGCAGGGCGGCACCCAGGAACTGCCGCGCCGCCGTAGTGACGATGTCCTCGACGGGAATGCTCTGTTCGCCCAGCGCGGTCGTGATCCGCCCGTTGACCAGGACCTGAATCGGCGCGGTCATCTCGCCGTGTCCGAACGCGACGTCGGCGGCGCCGCCCAGCAGCGCGAGCTTGTCGGTGTTGTGGTGCAGGATGGCGCCGACGTGGTCCAGGCAGTACGCGCTGTACGCACGGGAGATCGCTTCTGCCATGCCGTCGGCGAGGGTGTCGGGGTGGCCGGAGCCCTTCCGCTCGATCACCTCGACGGCGTTCTCGGTGGCGGCGGGGTACAGTCCTACGGCCGTGATGACGTCCATCAGCAGGTCTCCTTGGTCTTCTGGGAGGGCAGTGTATTTCGAACCGGTGCCGCCGGGGTGAGCGACTGGCTACTCTCAGCAGCGCACCCCGGCCCCGGTGCGGAGGAGATCCCGATGGCCGCAACGCCGATACGCAACCCCCTGGCCGCGCTGCGCGCCGAACTCGACCTCAGCGGCGAGGAGTACCTAGATCGGCTCGATAACTCCCACCACGCGCTCGGCTACGGCCGGATGGCCAAGCGGCGGGAAAAGGTCTCCCGCTGGGAAACCGGCGTCCATGCCCCCGACGAGCCCACCCGCTACGCGATGGCACACCTCCACGGCATCCCTCCGGCCGCCGTCACCGAACTCGGCTGGCCCGGATTCCTCCTCCTGGCCTTCCCTCGTGACCGCCCGGTTCTCGACAGCCCCTGGTCCCCTGCGGGTACCGTTGCAGCAGTAGCTGCTGCCGCTCGGGGAGGGTCCATGGATCGACGGGGATTCCTGATCTCCAGCGGTGCGGCACTGTCCAGCATCGCGTCCCACTGGAGCAACGCGGTCACTGCCGCTCCACTGCCACTCGCGGCCCCCGGCCGCCGCCTCGACCCAGACCTTATGACCCGGCTCGAACGGCGCTTGGACGACCTGCGGCATCTGGACGACGTCCTCAGCGGCAGCGACCTGCTCCCGTCGGCCGTGGAGGAATACCGGCTCCTGAGCGGGTACGCCAGCAACACGACCTGCGACAGCACTATCAGCCGCCGAGTGTTCACCGCACTCGCCGAAGCCTCCCGTATGTGCGGCTGGTTGCACTTCGACGCCGACCAGCACGCACAGGCCCAGCGCTTCTACATCACGTCCCTGCGGGCGTCGGCCTCTGCCGGTGACGCTGAAGTCGGCGCCAACACCCTGAATTTCATGGCGATTCAGACCTACTCCAAGGGCAACCCGCAGGATGCCGTGAACCTCGTACGAACCGCCCAGTCCCGAGTGGCCGGGATGACCACACCCCGCGTCCGCGCGCTCCTCCACGCCCGTGCCGGCCGGGCCCTGTCCAAGACCGGCGACCTGAAGGGATGCGCCAGGGAGTTCAACGCCGCCCGTGACGCCTTCTCTCGGGGCACCCACGACGACGATCCGCCTTGGGCTTACTCGATCACCGAAGGCGAGATCGAGATGCTGGCGGGCTCCTCAGCTCTCGACCTGGGCGATCCGCGCCGTGCCCTGCACAGCTTTGCCGCCGCCCAGCAGGCCGAGTACAGCGCCGCCGGTCACGTACGCGACGGCCTCCTCTACCTCACCCGCACTGCCCGCGCTCATCTCGAACTCGGCGACGTCGATGCGGCCTGCGCCACGGCCGCCGAAGCGCTCCAGCAGAACAGCATCGTCAACTCCGTCCGCCCCTCCGACGCCCTAACTGACCTCCGCGACCAGATGGCACCGCATCGGGAGGTTCGAGCAGTACGTGAGTTTCTGAAGATGAGCGCCTGAACCGGTCAGCCGCTATCCCTCTCGGGTGACGATCAATTGGTGGCTGCCGGACACGTCGGCCCGGACGCTCGTGACGAAACCCCACCGCCGCAGCACACGGCCGATCGCGCCGGCCATCGCCGCGTCGGTCTCGTCCTGCAGTTGCACGTCGCGGTGCTCGTCGACCCGGCCTCCCGGATCGCACACATGATCTAGGCGGGTGCGCCGGGACTGGACGGTGTGGGAGCTGGAGGGGCTGGGCGCGCTGCAGAGGGCCCAGAAGCTGGCGGAGTTGGTGGGTATGCTCGCGGGACCAAGGCGGTGCCCGAGCTCGGAGACTTCTGCACGCAGTGCCCGCCGCGGCCCTCGGACGACGACGAGCCGATGGAGTGCGGCCACTTCGAGCGGGAGGTCTGCGATCTGGAGTGCACCGCCTTCTAGGGCCGAGGCCTCGTGACGCCCGACCCAGCACCGCAGCGACCCGTTGTCGTCCGAAGCCACCTCCGGACGGACGCGCAGAGTGATGGCTCGCGAGCTGAGGGCACCGGCGCCCTCGGCGGCCGAGCCTGCGGACCCTACATCCCTGTGGGGGCAGCGGCCCCCGTTTGGGGATGGAGAGGGCTCTGGGTGTGGCATCCGCAAGAGCAGCCCCAGACCATGCCCCGCTCGGTGAGTTCCAAGCGCATCTGGTGCGGGGCCTCGATGGCCGCCGCTTCCTCGACGGCGTTCAGGAACAGCCGTGCGACGCGTTGCGGGTCGAAGGCGGTGGGCGGGTGGGCATTGCTGCCGACGGCCACTGGGGTGACGTGCAGGGGGGCGGACTGGCCGGTGGCACGCAGGATGAGGAGCCCTTCGTCGGGGAGCCACTGAACCTGGTGAACGCGGTCTGCTCGGATCATCTCGTCGCCGGCGAGGATCCACACGGCCCTCTTGGACATGGCGCCTGCCTCTCGTACCGCCTGGTGGCCGTGACCTACTGTTCCAGGGCGACCCGCCACCTCCTGGATTCAGTGTTCCCGGAATCCGCCGGTGTCCGACGCAACGGCACCGGAACGTGTGAACTGTTCCCGAAGCTGCCCCGGGGGGAAGGAAATTGCTGTAGCAGTAAGCCCGTTGGTGATCATCGCCCCCGTTGCAATGACGACCGGCAGGTAGGTCAGTCTCGAAGGTGAGCAGCACCAGGCCCTCGTGGCGCCCGCCCACCCCGCGAGGGTGCCCTCTCCATGGACCGCCGCCCGGTCGGGCGGCCCGTGCCAGGCACCGCGGCGGACCGATTCTCCGGTCTCGCAAGCAGAACGTGTCGGATTCATCAGTTTGTGTGAAGGCTGGTGTGCCGAAGCCCGGGCTGTTGGGATCCTGTTCGACATGGGCACCGACCGCAGCCGTCCGGCTGGCACCAGGCAGGAACCACCCTTCGGCCTTGTCCTCTCCCGCGCCTACATCGAGCCGGCGGGCTGGCTGCTGAAACTGAGCCTGGAGCCACGCACTGCGGCTGCTGAGTCGGACGACCTGTCCGGACTCGGCTGGCCGATCTGGACGGACGCCCTGGAACGCGATCCGAGATGGGTCGTCTCCCTCGACTCCGGCACCCGCCGCCTGCAGCGGATCGTGCGCCTCAACGACGCGCAGTCCGCCGTCCAGAACGAGTTATTCGACCTGGGCGACGGCATCCCTCTGGACGACCGCCTCTGGTCGGCGGTCGAGGGGATGCGCCCGATCATCCTCTGTGGTCCCCTGCACGGCGAGCCCACCACCGAGGCCATGGAGGCCGCGAAAGCCTCCGGCGCGCTGCGCGGCATCGCCGCCCGCTGCCTGATCTCCTGAGGCCGTTCCCGGCTGTAGCAGAGAATCAAGCGATGAGCCCCACACGAGGAGGCGGCTTTCGCAGATGAGCATGCGCTGCTCGTCCAGGTCCGCACCCATACTCACAAGCGCAGTCAGCTGAAGGCGAGTTCGCAGAAGCTGTTGCGGATGCTGGTGAGCGGTTCGCGGTCGCGGGTGAAGTAGACCTTGTTGGTCAACAGGACCGCCCAGGTCCCCAGTTTGGGGGAGAGCAACATGCCGGTGCCGGTGAAGCCGTAGTGCACCCAGGTTCGTTCGGCAGGGTCGGCGCCAGGGGCCGGGTGCCAGAACAAACCGCGGACGGGCTCTATCGAGCCGGTGTGCACCCTCAGGGACTCCTCAATCCACTCGGGGCCGAAGCCGGGCCGGTGGGGCACCGTAGCAGGATCCAGGAGGTAGCGCAGGAAGACGGCAAGGTCGTCCAGGACGGAGAAGACGCCCGAGATGCCGCACACCCCGCCAAGGAGCCGGGCCGAAAAGTCGTGGACGGTGCCCTTCAGGTGAGTGCCGGTGCCCCGGTCGAGCTCGGTGGGGGCGCTTCGGGCCGCCAGGTCGGTGGGCAGGGGACCAAAGCGGGTGCCTGTCATGCCGAGCGGTCCCCATGCTCGGGTCTGCGCGATCTGGTCCAGGGCTTGGCCGCTGAGGTGTTCTGCGAGGTAGCCGAGGATGAGGGCGGCGCGGTCGGTGTACTCGACGGCCTGGCCGGGCGGCCGGTGCAGGGCCTCGTGGAGCACGCCGGTGCGGATAGTGGCTGGGTCGGTGCCGTAAAGGTGCTTCAGCTGGGCCCGCAGTGGCACTCCGGCGGTGTGGGTCAGCAGGTTGCGGGCGGTGACCCGGCTCAGAGGGTGCCCGTCCACCTCGGGCCACAGACCGCCGAGGGGTTCGTCCAGCGGCAGCAGGTCGTCAGTCCATAGCGCGCCGATGGCCGACCACACGGCGAGGATCTTGGTGAGGCTGGCTACGTCGAAGATGGTGTCGGGCCCCATCACCGCTTCGGGCCGGCGCGGGTCCAGGAGGCCGACGGCACCGCTGGCCAGGGTTCCGGCGGCGTTGCCGTGGGCCCAGACTGCGCCAGGGTATGCCCTGTCGCGGACCCCAGCGTCCAGCAGCTGGTGGATGCGGTCGGTGCTGGGTGTCATCGTCTCCCCGAATCTCGCGTACATGGGCCGCCCTGCCAGCCTAGTGACGCCACGGTGGCGGAGCGGGTTACGGCACGGGGCGGGGCGGTTCGCTGAACTGCTTGCCCAGAGCGTCAGCGCTGACCACAGCAGCGGGCCATGGGAGCAGCACGAGGTCGGGAGCCCCGCGGTGCGGGGCTAAGGCAGTGGACAGCGCCCATGGCCCCATTGCCAGCACGAACGAACCAGAAACCGGAAACCGCGTCGGAGTTCACGGGATTCGGTGAACGAGAAGCCTCGGCCGCCAGCGGAAACCGTGAACCAGAAATCGGAAACTGGGACACGAAAACCGTGAACCGGAAACCGTCGACGCTGGAAACCAGCAGGTGGGGAAACGTGCAGGAGAGTCAACCACGAGAACCGGACCACTGGGCCGGCCAACATCCCCCGCCACCGCGAACACGCTCACGACACCCCCGCATTACGGCCGACCGACATGGGCCAACCTCCGGAGCGCGGCGGTTTCCGGCAACGACAACGCCCACCACCGGTCTCCGGCGCGGGATGGCGCAACGGCGGGCTGTTCGGAAAGCCGCACGGGTGGCGCTGTCCCCACCGCGAGCACGCGGACCGGAAACCGCGAGACGCGACGACAACCACCAGACCTGCTCCCCCAGCCGCCGGAGACAGCCTCCCCTGCGCTGCCAGGCCCATCCGGCCAGGGGCACCGCAACCGCCGAGGAGCAGGCCGGACTCGGGCTCCCAACCGGCACCGAGAAGCAACCCCACGCCCGGACCAGGCCCCTGCCCTGCCCCAGGCCACCGGAGCCCCTGCCGCCCTGGCGGCCCGGCCACTCCCCCACCCGCCCGATGCCGCGGGAATCACGCCTACCTCACCACCTACCTCCCGCTGACCTGCAGTAACTACCCGACAGCTACCCACGCGCTACCAGCCCGGTAGGACACCGACGGCGGACCGCGGAACCAGTCCCACGACCGGGATCCGGGAGCCGTCCACCGCTTCGCGATCCCCACTGCTCACGGCCCCGCGCGGCAGCCTGCGGCTGAGGGGAGGGCGAAACCGTGCAGTCGAACGGGCCGGATCGGATCGGGCGAGTCGGCCCGAGCAGCCGGGGTGCTCCGGTGAGACGTCGTACCCATGGACGACGAAGGCAGTGGAACGTGGCGCGCTGCGTGAGCTCGACCGTAACTCCACGAGACGTGGATGCGCAGGCAGCCACAATGGACCCCCACGTTCATCTGCTAGTTCTACGAGGCCGACGGCTAGGACTCCGAGCACGACCCGCTGTACGGTATCCGGCTGTGACCACCGAGCTCTCCACCGCCCTGATCCCGCTGCTGCAAGCGTCCTGCCCGAAGGGCTGCGGCGGCTACGGCGGCACGTTCTCCGCGTTCATCAGCCCGCAGGCCGCCGAGCAGGCCGGCGGCATCGACTTCCTCCGCACCGCGTTGGTCCAGGCCGCACTCTCACTAGACTGGAAACCCGACACCACCGGCGAAGCGACGATGCACGGCGCAATCGGCGTCCGGGCCACCGACACGCGTAAGATCCCCGCGCCCTACGACACGGCGGTGGAAGCCCACAGGCAGCGCCAGCTGCGCGAAGCCGTGGAAGCCGTCGACGCGGGCCGCCTGGTCCCGGAGCCGAACCAGTACACCCACAACGAGAACTTCATGAACGTCCTAATCGCAACCGGTCTCCTCTAATCCCCGACACGACGAGCGGCGGCCCACCGGCAAGCTGACTCCGTCAGTGGCCCGCCCGCGACGGAACCCCAAGCCCGGTACTTCAGCTCCACCCAGGACGAGCATTGGACCAGTCGGCAGGCCCACCGAAGCTATGGCCTCGGGAAAGGGACTTCTCCCCCGCCCATGGGCGTCCTCAGCCCGGCGGGGGTGACCAGGTCCGCCGGGACCGCGCAGTGGACGAAGGCCCCCGGGCAGTCAGGGAGAGTACCCGGGTCGCCGCCGTTCCCGGCAGAGAGGGCTCGAAGGGGTGGTGTAGACGGGGGTTGTGCCGCGTGCCGATCACGCAACCGCTACGCTGCGTAGCGAAGTTGTGCGTGCTGGTACTCAAGGAGGGCGGCAAGTCGTGGTACCGGTTCCAGCCGTCCAGGCGCCGGCAGGGTTCGGCCCGCCGTCGGCGGACCAGGCGCGCAGGTGGGCCGACTGCGCGGCGGTGTTCCTGCCCGGCGATCCTCCCAGGTCCGGACGGATCGCGTTCTGGTTCCCGGACGGGGTGACGCCCCCGCAGGCCAACGAGACGCTTACCGTGGTGCGCCCGCACGGCACCTCGGCCAGGCGGCGTGAGGTGCGCGCGAACGCGGTCCCGCTGGCGCAGGCCCTGCCGGTCCTCGTCGAGGCGCGGCGGACGCCCGGGGCGGATCCGGCCGCCGCGTTCTGGGGAGCGGCCGCGGTACTCGCGCTGCACCTCGTCGCCCGCGGCAAGGTACTGCCCGGCGTCAGTGCGGGAGAGTTCGACGCCTGGAGGATCGGCCCCTACGACGACGAGGACCGGCAGCGCCTGCGGGCGCTGGCCGACGCGATGCCGCCCGAGGCACGGGCCGTTCCGCTCGAGGCGGCGGGGACGTTGGAGCTGCCGCAGGCCGAGGCTCTGCTGCGGTCCTTCCTGGATGCGGTCGCCGACATGCTGGTGCGCGCTCCGGCGGGACCGGCGGCGGCAGCGGACCGGGCGTGGACAGCACCAGAGCCGCAGGCCTTGACGCCGCGGCACCGGCAGTGGGCGGCCAAGGTCGCCGCCGGGCTGGATACGGGCATCGGCGTTTCGCTGCGGATCGAACTGCCGGACGCCGACGCCTTCGGCCAGCTCCTGGACGGGGCGGACCTGCACGAGGCTGAGGACGAGGACGACTGGCAGGAGGACCGGTTCCGGGCGGTGGTCCAACTGCACCACCTCGGCGAGGGGCAAGTCGCCGACGCGCACGAGGTCTGGTCGCGCTGCGGCACCACCTCCGGCCTGTTCGACGCCCAGGCGCGCTCGGAGGCGTTGCTGGTGATCCGCCGGGCGGCGCGCGCTTGGGAGCCCCTGGCCCGGCTGCTGGCCACGGCGGCCCCGGCCGCGATGGAACTGTCCGACGGCGAGGTGGGAGACCTCCTCGGGCAGGGGGCTGCCGCCCTGGCGGCGGCCGGGGTGGCTGTCCACTGGCCCAAGGCACTGGTCAAGCAGCTCCTGGTGCGCGGCGTGGTCGAGCCGGCCGCGAAGGCCGCCTCCGACATGCCCGCCCTGCTGTCCGCGGACACCCTGCTGGACTTCCGCTGGGAGCTGACCGCTGGCGGCCGCCAGCTCACGGCCGCCGAGGTGACCCGGATCGCCGAGGCGCAGCGGCCCCTGGTGCGGCTGCGCGACAGTTGGGTGCTCGTCGACCCGCAGGTCCTCGCGCGGGCCCAAGACCGCAGGTCCCGGCAGTTCACCGCGGTCGAGGCGCTGGGGGCGGTGCTGGCGGGCCGGGCCGAGGTCGGCGGGGAGCAGGTGGAGGTCTGCGCGGGCGGCTGGCTGGCGGAGTTGAAGGAGCGGCTGGCGGATCCCGAGGCCCATGCCCGGCGGGAGCCGCTGGTCCAGCCGGCTGCGCTGAACGCAGTGCTGCGCGACTACCAGCTGCGTGGGCTTTCGTGGATGCACCAGATGACCGCGCTGGGGCTGGGCGGCTGCCTGGCCGACGACATGGGGCTGGGCAAGACGATCCAGCTGATCGGCCTGCACCTGCTGCGGCAGCAGGATGCGGCGACGACCGGGCCGACGCTGGTGGTGTGCCCGACTTCGCTGCTGGGCAACTGGGCTCGCGAGATCGAGAAGTTCGCGCCCGGCACCAAGGTGCTGCGCTACCACGGCTCCAAGCGCAGTCTCGTCGGCGCTGACGAGGGGTTCGTGCTGACCACCTACACCACCATGCGCCTGCACGCCCCGGACCTGGCCGCCCTCTCCTGGGGACTGGTGGCGTGCGACGAGGCGCAGCATGTGAAGAACGCCGCCTCCGCGACGGCGAAGGCACTTCGCACGCTGCCGGCGCGGGCGAAGATCGCGTTGACGGGCACGCCGGTTGAGAACAATCTCGCCGAGCTGTGGGCGCTGCTGGACTGGACGACGCCGGGGCTCCTGGGCAGCTTGAAGGCGTTCCGGGACCAGTACGCGCGCGGCGCGGAGAGCGGGAAGGACCCTCACGCAGCGGGGCGCCTGGCGGCGCTGATCGCGCCGTTCCTGCTGCGCCGGAAGAAGTCGGACCCGGGCATCGCGCCCGAGCTTCCGCCCAAGCAGGAGACGGACCACGTCGTTGGGCTTTCGAAGGAGCAGGTAGCACTGTACGAGGCGGTGGTCCGCGAGACGCTGGACAAGATCCGTGAGAGCGAGGGCATCGCCCGACGCGGTCTGGTGCTGGGGCTCCTGTCCTCGCTCAAGGCCATCTGCAACCACCCGGGGCAGTTCCTCAAGCAGGACCAGGCCCTGGCCCTGGCGCAGGGCAGCGGCCGGTCGGGAAAGCTGGAGCTGCTGGACGAGCTGCTGGACACCATCCTCGCCGAGGACCGCTCTGCACTGGTCTTCACGCAGTACGTCACGATGGGACGCCTTATCGAATCCCATCTGGCCCAACGGGGCATCAGGGCGCAGTTCCTGCACGGCGGCACGACCGTGGCACAGCGCGAGGAGATGGTGGACCGATTCCAGGACGGGCAGGTCCCGGTGTTCCTGCTGTCCCTTAAGGCAGGTGGAACCGGACTGAACCTGACGCGCGCCGGGCATGTGGTCCACTACGACCGGTGGTGGAATCCGGCCGTGGAGGACCAGGCGTCCGACCGCGCCTACCGCATCGGGCAGACCCAGAAAGTGATGGTGCACCGCCTGATCGCCGAGGGGACTGTCGAGGACCGCATCGCGGAGCTTCTCGCGTCCAAGCGGGCGTTGGCGGACGCGGTCCTTGGCGGGGCCGGGGAAGAGGCGTTTACCGAGCTGTCGGACGCGGAGCTGGCGGCGTTCGTCGAGCTGAGGCGGGTGCGGGGATGAAGCAGACCCGAGGCAGCCAGGACGGGCGCCGACTGGTGTTCGGGACGCTGCCCACCATCCGCGGGCGCCGCTCCTTCGCGCAGTCCTGGTGGGGCCAGGCCTGGATTCGCGCGCTGGAGGGGCCCTCGCCCGCTGCGACCGGTCGGCTGGCCCGCGGACGCACCTACGCCCGCGGCGGCAACGTCGGCCCGATCAGCATCACCCCCGGCCGGGCCGACACCGCGGTCCAGGGCAGCGAACCGGCCCCGTACCGAACCTCCATGGCCGTGCGCCCGCTGTCCCCCGCCCAGTGGGACGGGCTGCTGGATGCCGTCGCGGCCAAGGCCGGACACCTAGCCGCACTGCTGGACCACGACATGCCCGCCGACCTGGTCGAGGACGCCAGCAAGGCCGGGGTACAGCTGCTGCCGTCCCTTGCCGACCTGACCCCGCAGTGCTCCTGCCCGGACTGGGGCAACCCGTGCAAACACGCCGCCGCCCTGTACTACCAGGTGGCCCGGCTGCTGGATACCGACCCCTTCGTCCTGCTGCTCCTGCGCGGGCGCGGCGCGCAGGAGGTGACCGCCGACCTGCACCGGCGCAACACCGCCCTTGTCCCGGCCGCGCCGGCGAGCGCGCCGAGGCCCGGTGGCGTCGCGGCGCGCACCGTCTTCGCTGCTGCCCGCGAGGGGCTGCCTCCCCTGCCCGAACCGCCGCTGCTCACCGCGGTAGGCCCGGTGGCGGACCTTGCCGGGAACGAGGAGCCGTCCCCCGGGCTGGACCCAGCGGCCCTGCAGTTCCTGGCCGAGACCGCCGCCGCCCGCGCGGCCGATCTGTTGGAGCAGAGCCTGCAACCCCACGACCCCGACCGGCCGCCGGTCGACTTCACGCTGCCCGGCCCCGACGAGGACCTCGTGCGCCTGGCGGCGGCCGACCCGCCGGCGCACATCCTCACCCGGCTCGCATGGACGGGGCACCGCACCCCGTCCTCCCTGGCCCGGGCAGCGCGGGCCTGGCGGTACGGAGGGCGCGCGGCGCTGCCCGTGCTGGACGACAGCTGGGAGCCGGAGCCGGCCTACCTTCGTGCCGTCCGCGAGGAGGTCCGCCACGCCTTCGACGGGCAGGTGGGCCTGCGCATCGCAGGGAACTGGCTCACCGTGATCGGCAGCGACGCCCAACTACGCCTGGGCACCGAAGGGCTGTGGTATCCGTACGTCAGGAAGCACGGCGGCTGGTGGCCCGCGGGCCACCCCCACCGGGACGTCACCGCCGTACTCGGCGCCCTGGTCGATCCCTAGACGCGCCCAGCGGCGAGGCCGGGCGCCCGGTCTCCAGGGACAGGTCGGGCTACTCGGGCTCTCGGGTCAAGTCGAGCGTGAGGCGAAGGGCGGTGGAGCTCCGGACCAGGTCGCGGTGTCGTCGACGCTGCCCGGGAACGCCCCGGCATGCTGCCGCTGGCCGACCAGGGCGGTGAGGTCGACGGCGACGGAGGCGCCACGCACGGGCTGTTCCTCGGGGATGGTCACTACGGTGTCCGGTGCGCCATGGTGCGCCGTCGGCCTGCCTGGTGAAGCTGTCCTCGGGGCCACTCGACATGCCACCACCCGCGCTCTCCCGACCCGATCCGGAGTCACCCCGCAGTACACACAGCCGCGTCGTCGTCGAACCTACGGTTGTCACCGCCCGCGGGTATCGACCTCCCCGCGCCGCTTGGTCTAACACATCGCCGAGCACGAGGAGTTCGCGCCGCAGGTGAGCACATCCAACGATCTGACTCGAAGTCCAGCGCGCTCCCGCCGGGCTCTGTGAAGCTGGAAGCGATCACTCCTGACATGAAAGGGACAACATGACCGCCAGCCCCGAGGACAAGCCCCTCAGCGCCTCCGAAAAGGTCAGCCTCTCCGAGTTCGCCGGCACCCTGGTGATTACCGCCAGCGAGCAGAAGGGCGTCCCCTTTCCGCGGGCTGCAGTCTCCGGCACGCCCCAACCACTCAGCGCCCGCGAACGGCGCCAGTACTTCGAGCGGCTGATCCAGCGGGCCGTAGACGCGGGACTTGGCACCAACCCGCACGCACACAGCTTCCTCGCCCATGAGCTCGACTACTTCTCCGGCCGCCCCCGCATCCTCGGCTTCGAGGACGATCCCAGTGCCGACGAATAGCCGCGCGCTCACCCTCAAGTGCGATAGATCTGTGCGAAGTCGGCCTCAGTGAGCAGCCCTCCGATGGTGCCCAGATGGCCCGCTACAGGGCTGGGGACCCCGAGCGAGCCGGGCATCGGCGTACACACCCAAGGCAGCCAGGGAGGGTGCAGCCACCCATCGGTGTCGGAAAAGCTGCCGGGATCCGCGAAGCGGGCCGTCTGAACGCGGAACCGCATCTCCGACAGCGCCGTCGGCCCGGTGGGGGTAGACGGGCGAACCTAGCGCGCAGTTCCTGACTTCGAGCGAATCGCCTGGGACACTATGTCGGCTTTCGCATGACAGCAACGTCTATGTCGTCTTCCCAGGAAAGGTGCTTCCAGCAACAGCCGAGGCGACCCGGCTGGCCGCGAGCAAGCGACCCGCTAGGCCCACGCCGCTGGCGTTCCCCACCTCCAACTGGACTGGGGACTGAATCCGGAAAGGGTCCGATCCTGAGATTGACTACACAGGGAGACGGTACAGTTGCCGCTGCTGATCGTCGCCGTAGCCGCTCAGATCATCATCGGGGAGTACCACCACTCATGGGCGCCACACGCCTGATCGTCTCCGTCATCGTCCACGACAAGGCCGCGGACCGGATCGCTGCGCTGCACTTCGCAAAGACTTCGTGGTCTCTGGAATCCAAATGGACACTCCCCGGCGGGAAAGTCGACGAGGAGCCCATCGACGCAGCAGCGGTTCGAGAATTGCACGAAGAGACTGGGCTGGTCTGCAAGCCCGGCGACCTCAGCCTCGTCCATGTCATCCACGTCGGGGAAGGATCGGACGGGAAGGGCCCGTTCGTCCTGTTTTGCTTTGCAACGAGCACATGGTCAGGTGAGCTGACCAATACTGAGCCCACTAAGCACCTGGCCGTCCGCTGGGTTAGTCCCAGCGCTCTTCCCACCCCCATATTCCCCTCAGCAAAGAAATGCATCGACGCCTACCTCGACGGCGGTCCCGGGTTCGCGCTGCATCTTTGGCCACCAACCGGAACGGGGGGCGACCAAGCCCTCGACCGGTGAGGCGGAGTCACTATGGCTTGGCACGTTGAGAGTGCGATTCCTCCCACGAGCCTTCATCCCCGGTTCGCTCAGGACACCGGCTACAAGGCCAACCGCCTAGTGGAGCCGGGGACCCGGGGCTGACCGGGTCGCTGAAGCACAACAAGAGTGCCCTGGACCAGGTCAAGGTGCGCTGGATCGAGCAGGACGGCTGCCGACGACGTCATGGCCACGCTGGCCAGGCTCGGCCGCCGCGGCATGTTCTCCTGGCACGGCTCGTTCTGCTCACCTCCAAACACAGTGCGTCGGACCTGATGGGAGTGGGTCACAGCCCCAGCAAACTGACCAGCCCCATGAGGCCGTCCAGGCAGGATTCGGCGATGGCGCGACGCTGGCGGCGCGTAAGTGAGCGCAGGTACGGATCGAGCCTCCCGGCATCCAGGTGGGCGTAGTCGCGGGCACCGGCAAGGTAGTCCACCCGCTTCGCGGCCTCCAGGACCGGGCGCGGCACCTCGCCTGCGAGCGTGGAGCGCCAACGCTCGAGGGCCGCCTGCCCCGTCTGACCATGCGCCCGACCTGTGACTTGAGAGCAATTGGCTGCCCAGTTGACCACCAGGGCGATCAGTGCGGGCAGCGACTGTACCGATTCGATCTGCGCGATAGCAGCCTGCTGGCATGGTGAGCAGCGTGCGAGGGTGGCAGCGACGAGCCGGTCCGCCAGGCCCTCGCCCGTTGCCAATCCGTCACGGACAGGGTGGAGGCCACCGGCCGGGCAGCCCACGACAGGGTGGGGAGGCATCGGCTGGGACTCTGGGCGGCCGTGGACCTTCCCGTCCTGGACGACGGTGCTCTCTGAGGCGACCTGGGCCCCGTCGCTTCGAGTGCGCTTGGCAGTGATGGCGTCGAATCGCTCCTTCGACAGCACAGCGGACGGGCTGCACGCCGCGTGCGCCAGGACGACGATCTGGGTGTCCGTACCAGTGGCAAGGACCGAGGCGACGGTGGCGTCCGTATGGGCATGGCCGATCCCGCCACACGCGTAGCACTCGAACTCGGCGGGCAGGCCCTGTCCCGCTCGGAATGCGTCAGCGTTGGGCTTGCCGAGAACGTGCTCCACCTCGGGTGAGATCGTCAACGACACCGTGGCATCTCCTTGTTGAGTAGGTAAGCGATCGATATCCCATCATGCCGCAGCCCTCTGACAGGCCCAACGATCAGCCCATCGGCATGACCGCCGGCCAGTGCGGTTCATGCGGTGGCGCAACCCCTGAGCGGTCATTCTGCGCGGCTCAGGGGTTGCGGAAGCCGCGGTCTGCGTCGCGGGCCTGGTCGGAGTCGAATTCGGAGAACCAGTCGAGGGGGGCAAGGTTGACCATGCCCATCGCCTGGTTGAGTTCACTGCCTGGGTCTTCGAGCCCGTCGAGTCTGTCGTCGAAGAGCATGAGGACGTCGTGGTCCAGTTTTCTGAGTCGCGAAGTGTTCGTGACGCTGTTGACCTGCGAAGGAGCGTCGCGGGCATGTCCGCGACGCTCCTTCGCAGGTCAACGATTCATTCAGGCCGTCTGCGCCGCTCGGGCCCATGCGGTGTAGTCGACGACGATGCTCTTCAGGCGGCTGAGGGCCAGGTCCACTCGGGGGTCGCGCGGCCGGGAGCGTTCGCCAGCGTCGAGCACGTCCTGGATCGCCTTGACGAACTCGGCGGTGGTCCGCACTTCCCCATTCTGGGCGGCCGCCGCGGGGACGCTCCGTGCCTGAACGTGGGCCGCCGTCTCGACCAGCTCGCGGAACGTGGGGTCGACGTCCGGGCTGTAGATCGCCGCGTGGACCAGGGCGGTCAGCGCCCGGCGGAGCGCCGTCTGTCCGTCGCCGAAGAGCATGTTCAGGATCTCGTCGGTGACCCTCACCCGGCGCTGGGTGCCGTCCGCCTCGACCAGCAGTGCGGTGTGGAACGAGACGTCACCGGTCCAGGGGCCGTAGCGGGCCCGGAGGGTCTGGGCGGCGAAACGGTTAGTCTCCGGGTCGGGCGGGTTGAACGGCATGAACGCCGTCTTGTACTGACCCTCGGGCAGCATGTCCTCGGAGCCGAACCACTCGCCGCTGTCCGCCTGGAAGGCATAGACGGCGACCTCGGGCTGCAGGCTGCTCGCGTTGGCACTGGCCTTGGACTGGGCGGCCTTGACCGTGACGATCGGGCCCTGTGAGTCGTACTGCCGCCAGGCGCTCTCCTTGGACAGCCCGAGTGCCTGTCCGATCTGCGCCCAGCTGTGGTTGCCGAGGCACTCGTCGACCGCAGACCGCACCGCCCACGCAAGCTGCGCCTGGGCGTCGGCCAGGATCTGGGCCCGGCGGATCGGGTCCCGCGACGCGGCGGCCATCTGGATCATCTCGGCGACGTTCTGCGCCCGTGCATTCGTAGTCGGGATGTGACTGGACAGCGACATACTCGTCTCCTTAGAAAATCGGGGCAGGAAGCCCCACAAAGGCAACGGTATGCGTTGTGCAGACACAACGCAAGGCATTACATGATTATCGCTGCCCGCCGTCTCGGCGGCATCGGAACGGGCTCGACGGGTTGCTGCCCAGCAAGTCGCGTCACCCTTCCGCTAAGGCGCCTCGTTGACGAGTTGGCCAGCGCGCTGTCGTCGACCGGCTGTTCGCAGAGCCGTCACCTCAGCCACGGCGGCAGCTGACGCGTCCGTGGGTGGGGGTTTCTGCTCCAGGATGCGGATTTCGAGTTCGGCGATGCGCTTGTCGGCGAATCGGAGGTTGGACCGGGCGCCTTCCAAGCGCTCCTGCAGGGTGCCGTGTTCGCGGGTCAGCTGTTGGACGCGGTGCTTGAGGGTGGTGTTCTCGGTGACGAGTGCTTGGACGGACTCGCCGGGGACCATCTGGTCGAAGTCACGCAGTTGCCCAAGGAGCTCCCCGATCCGCTCCCGCTGGGTGAAGACCTCGTTCTGGGTTCGGGTCAGTTGTGCCTCGGCGTTCAGCGCCCTCTCCCGCCAGGTGGCCTCGACCTGGTCATGTTGCTGCTGCTGGTGAATGTCGTGGCGGCTGCGGGAGTCGGCGACGGCGTTCTTCACCAGGGCGCGGGCTTCCGCGTTCTCGTAGAGGAACGTGGCGGACACGCCGGCCCGGGTGGCCAGGCCCCTGACGGTCAGTCGGCCCCGCTCTCGCCGGAGCTGGCCGATGGCGGTGGTGACCTGGCTCAGCTTCTGCTCAGTCTGGCGTCGGCGGGCCTCGATGGCCGCCGCCGTCGGGCCCGTCTCGGCTGTCATGCCACCGCCTCGATGTCTTCGCGATCATGTTGGGCGAGTTCCTGGGCGCGGAAGGCGGAGCTCCAGACCCGTCCGAAGTAGTCCTGCGGCCTGCGCAGGTCGAGCCCGAGTGCGTCGTCGAGCAGTCCGAGTGCTTCCAGGGCGCGCTCCAGGCCGTTGATGGCCCGGGCGGTGGGCTCGAACACCTCGTGCAGGTAGTCGGCGGTCGCGCTGTCGGGGGCGCGTTCGGCCAGCATCCGCCACTGCTCGCGTTTGCGAATCCAGTAGAGGAGGTCGGCCCCTGACATGACGAACTGATCGCATGTGTGGCAGTTCAGGTTCCAGGGGCAGGCGTCGCCGTTGACGACCGGCTGGAAGGTGCAGAAGCCGCCCTCGGCTGGTGTCGAGGTTCTGGAGAGGTCGATCAGGAGGGCCTCAGCGCGTTCCCGGCTCATCGGCTCGGCCCCGGACAGCAGGATGCCGGGTTCGGGTGCCCCGGGCCCGCTCACCCAGACCGCTTCAAGGGCAGCGTTGAGCCGGGGGTCGGTGTTGGCGATGTGCACGTAGTGCTCGGCCATCGCGTCCGAGATCTGCCCGAGGTAGCGCTTGACGTGCGACAGATTCGCGCCGGCCCGCAGAAGGTTCGTGGCCAGCGTGTGGCGGGCCTGGTGGGGAACGGCCCCTCCGACGTCCAGGCCCTTGACCCAGGTGGTGAACAACGTTGAGAACCATCCGTAGGAGACGCCCTTCAGGCCCTTCCGGTTGGAGGTCGCGCGCGGAAACAGCGCCAGTTCCCGCCGCTCGGCGTCCGTCGGCGGACGGCCGGTGCGCTGGATGAACCGGTCGCAGGTCTTGACCTGGCGGGCCTGCAGTCGCTCGAAGAGGTGTTCGGAGATGCGGATGCCCTCGTCGAGGTTCCCGACCTTGGTCTGGTCGTGCCAGAACATCGGGATCGTGCCGTGGCGGTCGATGCACTCCAGGCGGACCTTCAGCACCTCGCTGCAGCGACGTCCGGTGATCACCAGGGCCTCCCAGGCGTCGCGCAGGCCGCGGTCCTCGCTGTCCATGGCTTCGAGGGCGACGAGGTTGTCCGGTGCGGCCAGGGCCTTGGCGACGTCGTCGGAGAACGGCTTGCGGCGGCCGACCTTCTTCTGGACGCGGGGCACTGCGACGATGAAGGCGCGGTCCAGGCCGATGCTCGCCGAAGCGCCCGTCTCCATGGCGCTCCGAAGCAGGCGCCGGGCGCCGTTCAGGTTGTCGCAGGCGATGCCGTCGGTCATCACGCCGGTGCCCTCGCGCCCCTGCTTGCGAAGCCCCAGCGACGGCAGGCCGTTCTGGGCCCGGTGCCGCTGGTCCGCGACGAAGTCGACCATGTGCGTGCCGGTCAAGACGGTGGGGTCCTGTCCGCCTCCCGGAGCGCGGGCCAGTAGGAACGCGGACAGTTCGATGCAGCCGCGCCGCCGGAAGTCGACCGGGTTGCGGGACCGGGACGGGCTGGTGGTGAACTCCGCTGCCAGGTCGTCCCAGAGCAGGTCCCGCAGCCACCGCTGCGAGATCCCGGTGAGGTCGATGTGGCTGTCGGTATTCGGAAAGCGGAACCCGAAGTGCTCGGTCTCGATGAAGCCGGCCTCCTTGGTGTCCTCCCGGCTGAAGTAGACCAGCCGCAGATGCTTGAGCATCGCCCTCGTCACCTGTCGAACGTGCTGGGGGCAGGACTCCAGATCGAGGTCGACCAGGGAATTCACGTCCTGGTCTCGACTGCGGTCAACGACCAGCTGGATCCAGGACAGCGGCCAGGCCGCAGCCTCCTCACTGCCCTGGGCGTGGTCGAAGAGCGTCCACTGGATCTCAGCCTTGGCCAGCGGTCGCAGGCCCAGGAGGGACACAGTGCCGTTCGCGCGCCGCGCCGGGGCCGTTCGCGCGCACCAGCTCCGGAACTCGCCCTCGTCGTCATAGAGAGTCTCGACGTGCCCGTCCTTGGCCAGCGACCTGGACCAGTTCGTCGGCATCCGGGCGCCCCCGGGCCGGCTCTCGCGCTGGTACTGGGCGTGGTGGCGGTAGCACAGACCCATCGGGAAGCCCGCCAGCGTCGGGCAGGACGTGACCTGGCAGTCTCCGAACCCGGGGTAGCTCCTGGCCTGGCCCAGCCAGGTGTCGAAGTCGAGGTCCTGTCCCGTCCGCCGTTTGTAGTCCGTGCGTCGCTGGGACCACTGCTTCTCGTGCAGGTAGCACAGCTGCTGGCCGCTGAAGCACGGGATGCCGGGGCAGACCAGGCAGTCGGGGGGCGCGTGCCATGAGTGCGCCTTCAACGGCTGGACGACTCTCAGGAAGTCGGTGATGGTGCCGCCCGACGCCTTCACCCGCATCCACTCCTTCGTGTGCGTCTGGCAGTGCTCCCTGGTGCCCTCCGCCGCCCGTTGGCAGCCCGCGACCTTGCAGAGCCAGCCGTAGGCGTGGTGGTCGCCCGGGACGCGGATCAGGTCCTCGCGGAAGAGCGGATCGAAGGACGGCCCCGCGATCAGTGCCCGCAGCAGTTCAAGGCGGTCGGTGATCGTGCGCGATGTCCTGCCGACCGAGGTCACCGGCAGCAGGCTCAGAGCCCTCATTCCTCACCCCAGACGCTCTTCAACGCGGCGCCGAACTCCGGTGAGTGCAGGTCCGGGTGGCCGTAGACCTCATCGACCATCTTGGCCGAGGCCCAGTTCCCGGCGGCCTTGGCGACCAGCGGGTCCCCGTCGGAGGCGTCCATCACGTCGTTGGTGAACTGGTGCCGGAACGCCTTGGGCGTGATTCGGCCCGGCAGGTCCGCGCGGCCGCCGGCCCGCTTGAGCACGCCGCGCGCGGCATCCGCGGTCCAAGGCTCGCCGCGGTTCGGCCCCGCCAACTGGATCAGAAGCATCCCGTGCCCAGCGGCGGCGTTCGGCGCGTACTCGGTGGTCATGTACTTGAAGTAGCTGCTGATCATCGCCGGGCTCGCCCGGTAGATCTCTCCGCCGGTGATCACGCCGTCCACCAGGCGCCAGTCCGGCTTGATCTTCGCTGCCGCCCTGTTCGGGTTGCCCCAGCGGTGGCAGACGTGCAGGTGCGGGCTGGGGCACTCACCGCAGTCGGCGTTGTCCCGCAGGTGCAGGTCGACCAGGTGCAGACCGGTCAGGCCGCCGATACGCAGGCTCGTGTCGGACAGCCACGTCACCACCATCTCGTCACGGGCCGTGTTCACCACACCAACCAGCCCCGGCCGGGCCCCCTCGGGCAGCATCTTCGGGTGGCGTCGCCGTGGGCGCCCCTGGGTCTGCCCGTTCTTCGTCAGCGGATTGGCCGGCATCTTGGAAAGCGTGTGCCCGAGCAGGGCGCGATCGCGGTCCGCCTGCGTGGGAAGACGGTGGAGGCTCAGACCGAGGCGCAGTTCAGCATTCACCCCGGAGGCCGTGCAGGAGTGGACGTAGAAGCCCTTCAGGCAGGCCGCAGCCCCCTGGAGCGCCGACGTGCCGTAGGGGCGCTTAGGCGGCAGACGCCACGGCTGCCCGAACGGCATCGGCACGACCGCCCCGACCGCCCCCATGTAGCGCTGCAGGTCCAGCAGCCTCACCGACGCAGTGGTCAATCCCTCGCGAAGGCGCCAGCGGAGATGGTCGACAAGGTAGTAGGCGTAGGTCCGCTGCGTGCCCTGGCCTTCGAACAACCGCAGGAAGCTGTCGGCCTCGTCGACCACGGCTGCGTCCTGATCCAGGATCGTAAAGGTCGCACCGCCGCCAGCGCGCTTCAGTGCCTGGACCCTCAGGTCCTGCAGAACCATCGAACTACGCATCATCGCTCCTGCCCGTACCCCGACCAGTACGTTCCGGATGGTTCCGCCGTAGTTGGTAAATGATGACGTATCAGACCAAAACATCACCCCAATGGAACACCTATGCAGCTACAGCACAGTCGGTAAAGTCCTCGAACAGGACATCCGAGCATCCCTCCCAGTCGTAGTCGCGAGGATCTTCCAACAAGCCAGTCACTGCCTCGGCGACCAGCCGGGGCCTGCCACGGGTGAGGTTCTGGGCCCTGGCGATCGCCAGGTGCAGCGCCATTTCCTCTCCGGTGCTGCGTGGCTCGACAGCGGGCCCGAGCGCGAGATCCGCCGCGAGGTCGTCGAACGTGCGCGCCATCCGCCGCCGCCACTGGTGATCTTGGCCCATGGTCACGGCCGGCAGCGATCCGAAGACACCGCCAGTGCCGCGTGCGATTCGCTCTCCGCCAAGAGCCGCCACTTCCTGCCATGCTTCCGCCGACAACTGCTCCAGGGCCAGGCGCATCACTGCGGCCGTTCGGGCTGTGAGGACTTCGTACTCCTCATCGTCCTCATCGTCCTCGTCTTGCCACCCGTCTTCGCCCCACACCCCGGCGCCGGGCGCGTGAGCGCGGAAGCGCAGTTGCTCGCCTACGCGGTGCGCGGCCTTCTCGATCGCGGCCAGGCTGGTGTCGATGATCTGAAGGTGCTCGGAGAAGGCTTCGGCATCCAGCAGAACGGCGGCCTGGGCGAGCAGCCGCTCCAGGGCAGGGCCATCGGCGGCGGGATCGCGGGGCAGGACGACGGCGTAGAAGTTGTCGGTCAGCCGGTCGATGATGCAGGAGACCACCCCGGCGAGGATCAGCGGGTCTTGCCAGGGCGCTGCCAGATCCAGCAGCTCGACAACGAGGACGCTGCCGGAGCCCTCGGTGAACTCGTCGAACTCACTATTGAATGAGCCGTCTGGGTCGAGCAGTTGCTCGGCGACCAGGGCCAGGAACTCTTGCTCGTCGGTCAACCGGTCGCGCAGGTTGTTGGACTTCCAGTACAGGCCGCGGGTCGCGCGCAGGGCCCCCACGGGCTGCCCCTGGTCCGCCAGGTTGACCTGCCAGGTCTGGACACCGCGATCGGAGATGTCCAGGAACTGGTGGGTGTGGGTGAAGGCCACCGTCAGCCGGGTCGGGTCCACCCTCTCTGTGGCGGTCTGATTGTCGGTCATGGACGTTCCCCTCGGCCTTTGTGTCGCAGTGTGATGCGGCGCGGCCAGCATAGGCGTAGGTGCACCCTCTGGGTTTAGTGACTGCCCAGGGTCCACCCGTCGGTGTGTCGATCCAGCCAGGTCATCCTTGCCAACGGCAAGGGGCTCCCCCCTTTCGAGGGGTATTTCGCTGTTTCTTCGCCGACCGTCACGGTGGAGTGCTACGTTCTGAAATCAGATCCGATCCGGGTGGCTGGCCGTACCAGCCGCACCAGTCGTGGCCATTCCCTGAGTCGATGCCCTGCGGTGTCGGTTTTCCATGCGCCGTCGTCGAATCCGTGCCGCCCGGTCGGACAGCGCTTTGCCGCGTCGTCTGCTCCGGGTGCCCTGTCCCCTCTGGAGCCGGACATGTCTGACCCTGCGGACGATCGCCGAGTTCTGGCCGTCCTGCGCGACTTCCACTGCGAGCACACCGCTAGCAAGAGCCGGGTGCTGGCGCTGGTGGCCCACCCGGACGGACCGCCCTCGCTGAAGGCGGTATTGACCTGCCGTGACGCGGAGCAGGCCCAGCGATCGGCCGAGATCCTGCGGGCGGTGCTCGCGTGCGGCTCCCCGATCGCTCCCGACCTGACAGCCCAGGCGGACGCGCTGGCGCTGGAGATGCCCGCTGCGGTCGGCGCGTCCCTGCGGCAGGCCCTTGACAGCGCGCGCACCGGCGGCTGGCTCGTCGAGGAGGACCAGCTGTCGTGGGAGCAGAGCGAGGAAGCTGAGGCGGCGTTGAACGTCTGGCGCACCCGCCCGGAGGAGTACAACCTGTCCCGGCTGACCAACCCGGTGGTTCGGGTGGTGGGCTTCGCCGAGTATCTGGTCACCGATCCGGTTGCGTTGTTCAACTCGGCTACGAGCATGGGCTGGCGGCCTTCGGGGAGCCTCCAGGGCGGAATCGGTGACCCGGTGCACTTCATGGAGGCGACCGCTTTGCTGGCCGCCCCGAGCGTCGATCTCCCCGGCGCCCAGGTCATCGGGGCCGGCAGCAGCCTGCACGTCCTGGACGCGCAGCGGGGCGACGAGTTGGCTGACTGGAGTCCGGACGGCTTCCAGGTGGGCTTCGGCCCCGGCTGGCGGCTGGAGCGAGACCCCTCGGGTCCCGGGATGACCACCGAGGAGTGGGAGCGGCTGGTTCCGTTGCCGGACTATGCAGGTCTGTTCCAGCTGCAGCGCGCCGCCGACGCGGCTTGGCAGTTCACGCCCCGTACCGCTTACGTCCTGGACGGGCTGTTGTCGACGATTGCCGACGAGGGCGCCCAGGCGGCGAGGGACTTCGGCGAGGAGGTTGTTCGAGAAGAGCACCGTGACCACATGACCGTCTTCACCGATCTGCCCGAGGCCACCTGGGACCAGGGGTATGCGTGGCGGCGGGACTTCGCCCGCGCGGCTGACGATCTGAGTGAGGACATCGCCGCCGGCCGGATTCCCGCACCGCGGTGTGTAGCCGAGCGCGTCGCACTGGACCTGGCCCTTGACGGTGCCCGTGCCCACGCCAAGGGGACCGCTGGCATCACTCCCAGCTACGACCGGCTCCCCCGACACCGCGACGACTCCTGGGATCTGGTCGAGGATGCCCTGCTGCACCCCGACGACGAGGACGTGGAGGGCCTTCCGCCCCTGTGGGACACCGCAGCCGACCAATGGTTCGTCCCTCTGCCGGGCAGCGAACCCCGCAACCCTGACCGCGGCTACCCCGAGCAATGGTCCTCGAGCGAGCAGCAGTGACGGCCGGCCCCAAGGCCGCTCCGGCGCTCGGCCCGGGTGAGGCTGCGGGGTTGCCTCCCGCCGCGGCCGGCGTTGGCGGGCCGCCGCGGTGGGAGCACGCTGAGCTGCTGGCCCGCCTGTGCGCGGCTCCGTCGGCACCGCCGGAGGCGGTCCGCTCGGCTGTGCGGGCCATCTCGGGCGGCGAGCTGGACGCCGATTCTCTGGGGGAGGTCCTGTTCGCGGTGGACCGCACCGGGTGGGAGCCCGCCCGGCGGGCGGCACTCGCCGCGCTGGCCGGGCACGGTGAAGCCGTGCGGATCCTGCACTGGGCGGCCGACCGCCAAGGCGTCACAGACCTCGACACCACGCTCGTGTTCGATTCCTGGGGGCCGACCGGCCTGTTCCGTGCGAGCGTCGCATTGCGGCGAGCCGGGCGGCGCGAGGTCGTGCGCAGCGCGGTCCACCGTTCGCGCAGCGAGGCCCTTCGCGATGCCGCCGTCAACGCGCTGGGGCGCCTGGCCGGGGTCGAGGACGACGGTGCCGGGGAGGTCCCGCCTCCTCTGCACGGGCTGGACTTCGTCGCGAACCCGGCCAAGTCGCTGGATGACTTGCGCCGGGCCGGCGTCCTGGATTCCTTGGAGGTGGTAGCTCTTCCCGCCGGGTCGGGGGCGGCATCGGGGTTCCGCGTCCGGGCATCGTGCTCGGTCAACTCCAGCGTCTTCCGCGCGGAGCGCGTGGCGGTGCTTGAGGCAGAGGCCCGGTGGGGAGCGGTGTACCGGCTTGCCGAGATCCTCCTGGGCCAACCGCATGTGCCGGTCCCCGTTGACCGGCGCCTTCGCCAGCACGCCCGCAGCACCCTAGCTGCGCTGCAGAGCGAGGGGGTGCTGTGGGGACTTCGGGACGCGGCGGAACAGCGGGCCACGGGCCTGGAATTCATTCCGTACCGGCAGGTTCTCTGCGAGGCGTCCGCACAGGCACGCGGTCGCCAGCTCACGACGCGCGCGTGGGACCATGCGGAGAGCCTCGCCCGTGCGGCGGCCTCGTTACGGCTGCTCGGTAGCCTTCTTGGCGAGCAGCCTGCTGCGCTACTCGAGACGGTCGTGCGCCGCTCCCCCGAAGCGCTGCGGGCGCTCGAACAAGAAGGCTTCATTCGCGCGCTGAGCGTAAAGTCCGAGCCGGATCCGGTGGGCGGCGCGGTGGCGGCCTGCGTGGTCTCGTTGGAGACGGCGCAGGGCGATCCGATCATCTGGCACCAGCGGGGCCGGTCCTCCCATCTGAGGGCCGAGGCGGCGCAGGGGGCGCTGCGATGCCTTCGCGCTTGGATCTTCACCGGCTCGCTGCCTGCGGCAGCCGCCGTTGAGCTGGCCGATTCCCGCTCTGTCCCGCCGCGCGGGGCGGGGGCCGCGGATGCCGTCCGCCGGGAACTAGACGCCGGTGCCCGACTGGTGTTCCAGGCGCACCAGCGCGCCGTGTTCCGCCTTGAGCACGGTCGGGCCACCACGGTGCCCGGCAGTGCGGTTCCCCGGCCCGGGGACGGCATCGCGGCCGGTGACTTGAGCGGGCAGGCGGGTGCCGAGCCGTGGCTGGTCACGCTGCCGGTCGCGGCTGCGGCGCTGGCCGGCGAGCCGGGCCCCTGGTCGCAGCACGCGATGGTGTTTCGACAGGTGGTGCTGTTGGCGCTGGAGGCGGTGGCAGCCGGGCAGGTCTACCCGAGCGCCGACAGTTCGAGTCGCGACTCATGGCGTCTGGGCCCCTTGACGGACCACCAGCTGGGTGCGGTTGCCGACATCGCCGCCGTCCTGCCGGCCGATGCCGTTCATCCGCTCCCGATTCATGCGCACGGCGACCGGGGCGCGGATGCCCGCGAGGTGGTCGTGCGGGTCCTGGACGCGGTCGCTGACACCCTGGTCCGCTCTCCGGGCGCCGCCGCCGTGTTCGGAGTACGCCCGTTCACCGCCGCCCAGCCTCGTCCGCTGACCGACGACGCCCTGATCTGGCTGGACACCGTCAGTGAGATCGCCGACGCCGTTCCACCGCCGGGCGTGGTCGTCATGATCGAGCCGCCTCCAAGAGCGCCCGGAGGCGGCGCGCACCTGCTCCACGCCTCGGTCCGGATCGTCCCCGCCGACCGGCCCGGCACCCGGTTGCGCCTGGGCGAGATCCTGGCCGGCCCACTCGCGGACACCCCGAGCGGGCTGCGGGCGCGCCGCGCCCTGCGCAAGGCCGCCTCGGCCTGGCCGGCCCTGCAGTCCTGCCTCGATACCGGAGGCGACTCCTTCCAACTCACCACGCAGGAGGCCGCTCTCCTGCTCGGACGGCAGGGCCTGGCCGTGGGCCGGGCCGGGATCGAGATCGAGTGGACGCACCGGTGGGTGCACCGCCTGCGCACCCGACTGGTCACCGGGCAGGGCTGGGTGCGGGCGAGTGAACTGGGGCTTCGCGGCACCGTCGACTACCGCTGGCAGGTCAGCGCCGACGGTCAGGACCTCACCGCGCAGGAGATGGACCAGGTCGCCCTGCAGCCGGGCGACCTCACGCTGATCCGAGACCGCTGGCACTTCATCGACGACACCGCCGCCGAGCGCGCCGGCGAGCGCACCCACCAGCGCGCGGTCCCGGCCGCCACCGCGGTCGTCTCCGCCCTGCTGGGCACCGTGGACGTCGACGGCCAGCCGGTGGAGCTGCAGGCGCAGGGCGGCATCGCCGAGCTCGTACGTCTCCTGCAGGTCGGAGCCTTCGAGCCGGTCCCCGTGCCGGCCGCCCTGACCGCGCGCCTGCGCAGCTACCAGGAGCGCGGCTTCTCCTGGCTGGCCAACCTGAGCGACCACTTCGGGTGCATCCTCGCCGACGACATGGGGCTGGGTAAGAGCATCACCGCCATCGCGCTGCACCTGCACCACACGCAGCACAGCAGCAACAGGCTGCCGACCCTGGTGGTCGCCCCGGCCTCGATGCTCACCACCTGGGTCCGTGAAGTCGAGAAGTTCGCCCCACAGGTCCCCGTGCACACCTACCACGGCCCCAGCCGATCGCTTGCCGGCGTCCCCGCCGATGGCCTGGTCGTCACCACCTACGGCACCCTGCTGCGCGACCAGGACGAACTGGCGGGCAAGGCCTGGGGCCTGGTCGTCGCGGACGAGCTCCAACAGGTGAAGAACTCCGCGTCCCTCACGGCCAAGGCCCTCGCACGCCTCAACACCCTGCGTCGGGTCGGGCTGACCGGCACGCCTCTGGAGAACCGCCTCAAGGACCTGTGGAGCCTGCTGGACTGGGCCAATCCCGGCATGTTCGGCACGCACGCCGCCTTCCGGACCCTGTTCAGGACGTTGGAGAGCGACCCCGACAGCGACAGCGCGAACCGGCTCATGAAGCTGGTCGGTCAGGTCATGCTCCGCCGCAGGAAGACCGATCCCGAGATCGGCGCCGAACTTCCCGCGGTCATCACCACCGATCGCCCCCTGCAGTTGACAGCCCGCCAGCGCCACCTCTACACGCGTACCGCCGAGAGCGCGCTGTCCGCCATCGCGGGCAGCACCGCCGCAGCGCGCCCCGGCCAGGTGCTGCGGCTGCTTCTGCAACTGCGTCAGATCTGCAACACCCCCGACCACCTCCGCTTCGGCAACGCCCGCGCCGCCGGCCTGCAGACCGCCCTGGCCCACTACGACGCCGCCCTCGCCGCCGAGCAGTCGGCGAAACTGGCGGCACTCGACGACCTGGTCCCCGACATCGTCGCGGCCGGGGAGTCCGCGCTGGCGTTCACCTCGTTCGCCACCATGGCGCTCCTGCTGCAGGCCCACGCCCTCAGCTGGGGAGTGCAGGCGCAGCTGTATATCGGCGGCCAGAGCACCCGGCAGCGCCAGGCCACCATCGACGGCTTCCGCGCCGGGCAGAGCCCACTGCTCATCGCCACCTACGGCGCCGGCGGGACGGGCCTGACCCTGACCAACGCCACCCACGTCATCCTCGCGGACCCCCCGTTGAACCCCGCCCGGGTCGATCAGGCCGTCGGCCGGGCCCACCGCCTGGGGCAGCAGCGAAACGTTCAGGTGCACCACCTCACCACAGTGGGAACGGTCGAGGAGAAGATCATGAGGATGCTGCAGGGCAAGCGCGCACTGGCCGACCTGGTCCTTCCCGACAAGGAGATCAGCCTGGCGGATCTCACCGACCAGGAACTGGCCGCGTTCGTCACCCTCGGGGGCACCTCTTGATCGCCTCGTGGAGGAATCAGTGGGCAGACCGGTTCCAGGAGATCATCTACGGAGGGGCGCCGGGCCACCGGACGGCCGCCGGGCCCGTCCGCAACGTCCAGGTCGGCCCCGGATTCGCCCGCGCCGCCTTCCTCTGGTCCCAGACGGCCCACGAGATCGAGATCACCATGGCCTGCCTGCAGGCCGCAGACGAGGAGCGCTTCGCCCGGGCGCTGGCCGCATCACCGGCCTCCACACCCTGGCTCGCCGGCACCGTGACGGCCCAGGTCCTGGCCCCGGACGCTGTCGGCGGCGTCCGACTGCTTCCCCGACCCGAGGAGGTGACCGCCTCTTGCAGCTGCAGCCCGGACTGCGCGTACCGGTTCGCCCTCCTGCTCCGGATCGCCCAGGACTCGGTGCTGAACCCGGCTCTCATGTTCGAGCTGCGCGGACTGTCCCTGCCCCGCATCAAGCGCAGGGTGGCCGAACTCGTCTGCGCCGAGGAGATTCCGGCCCTGCCAGCGCCCGTCCACCCGCTCGCACCACTACCTGCCGACAGCACCGCCGGACCGTCGGGCACCGCGCCCGCGCCATCCCTTCCGATTCCTCGCGCCCGACAGGCCCGTGCGGTTGCCGTCTCCGTTGCGGTGCCCCAACTGCTGCACGACCAGCCGCTGCCTGCCGTCCCCGGCCAACTGCCGCCCCTGGCGACCCTTCGGGCCCTGGCCCACGCCGGAGCGCGAAGGGCCCGCAGTTGCCTGGAGGGAATCCCGCCTGAGGAGGACCCCCTGGTGAACGCGGTACACCTGGCCGCCACGGCCCACAGCGACCTCGTCCTCGTTGCCCACCACCTGGGTACGGACCCGGACTACCTGCGGTTTCTGGCCACCACCCACCGCAGGGGCGGCTGCGCGGCCGTCGCCGCTACTCACTGCCGGGGACCCGCTGAATCGGCACTCGTCGCACGAGCCGGGTTCCTCATCGACGCCGGAGCCCCCGCTGGAGCCCATCGCCTCCAGCGGGACGCCGACCGCCTCACCGACGTGGCAGGGGGCATCCAGGTTCGCCTCGCACGCGACCACAGGTGGTACGCGTTCCGCCGGGACCGGCTCAGGCGCTGGAGCTACGTGGCAGGGGGCTCGACCGACCCGCTGGAGATGTATCTGGCAGCATCCACGTGCGACCCCCGATGGGCCGCCTGGTGAGCCGGTTCGTGCGCTCGGGAGTCAGGGCCGGATTCTTCAGCTTCAGTGGAATGGGGATCACGCCGTCCCAGGCGGACGTAGGTCCGGTCGTCGAAGCTGCTCGCACCGAGCGTCACCGCCTTCGTCGCGGCGTGTGCGCCGATCCGCAGCGGGTCATCCGCTAGGGAGGTCGCCAGCTCCTGCTCCGCCGCTTGCAGGTTAGGAGCGGGCGAGAGGTATCCGTCGGAGGCCAGGACGATCTCGGTGACGTGCTCATCGAGGATGATCACCTCCAGGTATCGATCCGGGACGCGGCGGCCGTCCAAGACGCCGAATCCAAGGGGCGTGCCCTCGCTGTTGGCCAGGACGTTCTGGTCCCGCAGGATCGGCATCACCATCGCGCGGCCGGGATCGGTCCCGGCCAGCAGCTCGGGACTGTGGCCCAGCGCGAGAAGGCAGTGCAGGAGCGCCGCCCTGGCGGCGGCTACCACCGCGTCGATCTTCTTCTCGGCCGGATGAAGTTCCCACTGGTCGTGGCGCCGGATAGCCACATGTATGTCACCGACACGCCAGATCAAGCCGCCGGGCAGGTCGACGGTCGCCGCTACCGCGCTGGGGGCCATCAGGTCGTCCTCGGGGATCTCCCATTCGTGGCGCAACTCAGCGAGTGCGGTGGTGACGGACTTCAAGGCGGCGGCGGGGTCGGTCAGCGAGGGCAGTTCGCGGAGGACGTCGGCGACCCGATCAGCTGCGAGCGCTCCGCCGGCCCGGTCCCCGTAGCGACGCCCGGACTTGTCTGTCGCACCGTCAACAATCGCGCAGCCACGTACCGCAGTCGCGTCATCGTGGAACAGAAGAACAAGCCGGTCCTCACCGTCACCAGGACGCTGCTTGGGAACCTCGGACTGCTCGATCAGTTCCCATCGACCCTTCATGCGCTGCTCTCCATCCGAGTGCGGTGCTAGGTGTTCCCGTCGCGAGCTGCGAGTCCCGAAATGAAGGTGTGACGACCGCGGAGGCGCCCTCAGCACTCCCAGGCCAGCTGCACCGAGGAGGACGTCGCCGCGGCGCGGATGCCGATGGCTCGTCTCCTCTCCGAGACCAAATGCCAGTCTGTCGGACCGGACAGCAGGTTCGGCGGCCTTCTTGCCGAACTGATGCAGTTCCCGGGGGGTGAAGGTGACCGGGTATCGGAGCAGTCCGAGTTCCCTCCGGTTCCGCAGCGGCAGACGGGACAGCCAGCCAGCCGCCGCACTCAACGTCGGGCAGCGCTGAGGAGCAGCGCGGCAGTATTCCGTCTACTTGCATGAATAGCACATTTTAATATAGAGTATGAGCAGTGAGCAAAACCAGTGCCCCCCGCCACCACCGCTGAGGAGCCCGAAGATGCAGCAGACCTCCACCCCCGGAGCCCGGATCGGTACGACCGGCTGGACCCTGAGCGGCATCACCACCAGCCCCGGCGGCACTTCGTGCGACCACTGCGGCCGACTTCTCAAGCACCTCTACGACGTCGTCGACCATTCCACCGGCCGGGCCATGACGGTCGGCCGCGGGTGCTGCAAGAAGGTCACCGGATGGTCCCTCAGCGCTGCACAGGCCGCTCAGCTCCTGCGCGCCGCCGCCAGCGCTGCTCGTAAGGAAGCGGCCTGGAACACCTTCATCCACGCCCACCCCGAGGCTGCCGCCAGGATCACCGCTGACATCGCGCACTGGAACCGGACCCGCCCGCCGGCGCTCGGGGGCGGACCCGCACACGAAGTCAAGCTCTGGATCACCACCGAAGACCCCGCCAAGTGGGCCCACCGCATCAGCCGGTACCTCAGCCACGCCAACTAGCCCACCCCCGGCACCCGGGGCCGGGGTGCGTTCCCGTTCCTGCGCCATGACAACGAAGCCAAGGAGCTGATCATCACCAATCCCTCCGCCCTCCGTCTCACCAAAGTCGAACAGGCGATGCTCGCCTACGCCCTCGATCGCGCCCAGGATGACCTCTTCCAGTCGGGCGGCTTCAGTGACGAGGACCAGGCAGCACTCACCTCACTGCAGGGCCGCTTCACCCACACCCCGACCCCCGGGAGCCCCGAGGGTGGCTGCCCAAGCCGCGTGAGTCTCCTGCGTGACGCCGCCGAACCCGCTCCCGGCCCGCTGCCGCCGCTGGCCGTCCACGCGGCCGCCGCCGCGATCGCACGCGACACCGCCCGGACTGTGGCCCGGCTGATCGCCGACACCCTCACCGCGATGCTGCCCACCGCGGCATATCTGGTTCTTGACGAGAACCACTACGAGATCGCCCTCCACAGCGTCCTGGACGCCAGCGGCGCCACCCTGCGTACCTTCACCACCCGCCCCGAAGCGCCGCTGCCGCCCTTGGACCCTGCCAGTGCACTGCGCTCCGCGTGGCAGGGTGAGGACCCCGGCGACCCGCAGACCATCGCCAGCGTTCTCCTGTACCTCCTGAACGACGGCATGGTGCTGGACATCGTCCCCGACGACCTGCCGGACCGCGACGCCCCGCTCGACTACCCCTGCCTCCTGCTCTCCCCCGACGCCCGCCCCGGGAGCATGAGCGACCTCGACGACGAGCTCCACCGTCTACTACGCCTGTACGGCCCTGCGGAGCGGCCTGTGCACAGCCATGAGTCCCCCCTGTCCTCGGTGCTGACCCACCTGAGCCCCGACGACATTCTCAGTATCCTGCGTCACGCGGTAGACCCGCACAACGGAGCGGACGGCACGGAACCGCCGACCCGCGCGCTCGACGTGGCCCACCGCTATCTGACCCGGAACACCGAGTCCCACCGCTGAGGCCGGGCCAGGTCGACTCCGGCATGCTCCCATGAGCGGCAGCGCCAAGGAGGCCCGGCTCTCAGCGGAGCGAGCCCGGATGCGACCAACACGCCGCAGCGGCACTCCGTTTAACCCGCAGGAGGACCGAACTTGGACCGACAAGCCTGTCCCGGCCGACTATGTCCACCGCGCCGCCATCGCCAGCATCCGCGACCTCATCAGCGACCCCGACTTCGTTGGGCTCCTGGAACGCACCGAGAACGCCCCGGGGACTGCCGCCTTCACTGACGAGCAGACCGAGCCCCTTGGCCGCGCGATGCTCGACGCCGTTCAGGGGCACCGACGAATCTCCGGGCACCACCGACGCTTGGCGCTCCGAGTAGCGGTCTCGGCGAGGTGCCGCGAGACGCGGCTATATTCGAAAACCTGCCTGACAGATCCCGGGGGAAGAGAGATGGCCAAGAAGTGGATCCGTTTCACGGATCGCATCTACTACGAGGTGCCTGTTGGTGACGGTGGCTGGGAGATGCGGCATGTCGCCTGCCCGGCGTGCAGCATGGACTTGGGCCTGACCCTTGAAGGGGAGCCCGGCGAGAACCCGGATGCGATCTGTCCCTGCGGTACCAGGTTCGTCCATCCAAACCGTTGGGTGACCTGGTGGGAAGAGATTGTCACGAAGCCTACGTTCGAACCGCAGCACGAGGTACGGCGCGAAGAGCCATGAGCTGACTCGCACGACGGTGGCCTCACATACGGTGGGAACGCATCATCGTCGGCACGGGGAACGCTCCCCGACGGGAGCGCATCGTCCCAAGCCACAGAGTTTCATCGGTGCGCCTTCAGAGCGCCGCGGTCACCGCTGCCTGGCCGCCGCCGCTGCGCTGACTCGGCCCGAGCATCGGCACGGCACCGTCCCGGTCGTCCGCCCGTCCACGAGGCGTCACGGGCGGCCTGCGTATTGGCCGAGATCGCGGCCGGTCAACTGTGCGGACCCACCCGATCGGTCCTGAACGGGCGCCGGGCAGTCTGTCCACCCCATGCTGCGGCGCCGGCGACGGTGGCCGCGGAGGCGGAGCACCCTGACGGTCGCCGAGTCGGCCTCGCGGCCACCGGTCGGCGTTGCGTCCGTCGCGGCACCCCCCGCGCGCCCCGCGGAAGTCAGTGGGTCCCGTCTTCCTTGCGTCGTTCGTACCACGCCTCAAAGAAGTCCTCGATGGCGTGGACGTCGGCGGGGAGTTCACGGATGATCTCGGTGATGTCCTCTCCCGGCGGTGCTGGGCGCGGATCCAGGCAGCGCAACGCTTGTGCGTCGCAGGACCGCAGCGCGGTCAGACCGGCCAGGTGACGGGGGGCCAGGGGCGTGGTGTCCGGGAGGGCGTCGGCAGCCGCCAGATAGACCTCGGCGAACGGATCCAGGGCGACCTGGTGGGCGGCGAGGTGCTTGCGGTAGTCCGGAGAGTCAGCGGCGGCGGTATTGGCCACCTCGCCGATCCGTGTGGCGGCCAGGACGATGTCCTCGCCCACGACGGCGGTCAGCGAAGCGGCCTCTTCCCGCCCGTCGTCGCCGAGGTGCCAGTGGCCGTGCGAAGCCGGGTAGTAGAGATGCGGGTCGTCCGGGTTGTCGTATCTCGCCAGGGTCCTGAGGCCGCCGGTGAGCTCGAACAGGCCCATGACTCGTTCGTGCGGTGCTGCGGCGGCAACCAGTTCCGTGACCTGGGGGTGGGCGTCAGCGGGGACCGGTCGCGGGATCAGCAGTCGGTGGTCGGCGCTGCGGATATGGCGGGCGCCCGACGCGATCTCGGTGCCCGCGTTCTCGGCCAGCGCCATCGCGGCGGCCAGCGAGGGAGCACGGCCGAACCGCAGTTCCGGCGTGGCGCAGTGGACCCACCGGGGTACCCCCTGCGGTCCGGGCTGCACCGCGTAGCTGAAATCGTCGCCCGGTCGGTGCTGGTCCACGCGCAGTTGCAGCGGTACGGGTCCGTCCGGCAGGGCGAGGGCGGCGGTCCAACGGGCATGGGGCAGTTGGTTCGGATAGAGGTCGTCGTATGCCTGTGGGGTGACCTGCCGCCAGCCGGTGTGCGCTGGGGCGCGGTGCGTGGCCGCGGCCAGGGTCCAGTCGAGGAGGCGCAGCAGGATCTGGGTTCCCTCTCCCGGCAGTTCAGGGAGCATGTCGCTCCATCTGGGGGTCAGGTGGGCACCCGGGAGGTAGGCAAGGCGGCCGAGGGCGGTGAGGTCGACGCGGCCGGGCTCCAGGAGTCGATCCGTGCCGGGCGGGTCGACCGGTCCGCTTTCTCCGAGGAAGTCCTCCGCGACGCGGCGCCGGTTCGCTGTCCATCCGCCCTCGTCGAACAGGTAGCCGACGCCTGGGCCGGCGAGGACCTCGTCGGCCACCTGTAGCGCCCATCGGGCGGCTGTGGTTGCGATCGGTTCGTCCCGCAGGCCGGTCAGTGTGACCAGCGCCTGGGCCCCGTCGGCCGTCCGTCCGGCATTGGTAGTACTGGGGTAGCGGCCCAGGAACGCGAGGACGGCCGCTGGTGCGTCGTTCAGTGCGGAGCTTGCCCGCGCCGGCCACAGCGTGCGCGGTGCGTGGAGGAGCACCCAGGGCGGCGTCAGGCGCGGACGCCCCGTGGAGCAGTCGACGACCTGCCCGTCTGCGACCTCGTACTCGAGGTGGCCGTTGTGGAACGGTAGTTGGATGAGGTCCTCCAGCAGCCGGACCCGGCGTACGAGGTCCGACAGCGAGGTCGCGCAGGGCTGGGTCCGTGCCTGCTGCGTGCGGGCGGCTTCCTTTTCACGGGCGTCAGGTGCCTGGGTCGGTACCGTGTCGCCGACCTGGACCGCGGCTGCCACCGCCCGGTTCCAGTCCCGGCTGAAGGTCCGCGCCAGCACGATGCGGGATCCGCCGGAGGCCGGGTGCAGGACGATGGATTTGTCCTCCGCGCTCCAGCGCAGCCCGGCCACTCCGGTCATGACTCCGTTGCTGTGGTTCATCGGGACCAGTGCGTGGGCCCAGCGCGCCAGTTGGCCGCGGTCCACGTGCAGGATGAGTTCCTCAGGGCGCGGGGTGAGGCGGCTGATCCCGAACGGCCCGCCCGTCTGTTCGGGGCGGTGTGCCCCGTACTCGCTCATCAGCGCTGCCAGCAGCAGGCCCTCCCAGAGTTCCTGCCACGCGTTGACGGCCCCGGGTAGGAGGGTGCCGTGCGTGCGGATCTCGGCTTGCGCGAGTTGGCGGGACTCGCCGGTCGCGCTGGCGCGCACCGTTGCGGGATCCATCGGGCGGCGGGCGGAACGGGGAGTGGAAGACATCGGGGCTCCTTGGAGCGCTGCCCGGCCAGCGCGTCGAGGAGGACACGCACAATGATCAAGGGGGTCTACGCAGGGTGTGCAGCGGAGGCTGCACAGTTCTGCCTTCCCGGTGCCGCACAAGGCCGGGAGCGGCACCCCGGCACGGCCGCAGCGGGCGACCGTGAATCATCTTAAGGGGTCTGCGGCCGACGCTGCGCCACCCGTGCGGGTGAACCATCGGCCCTGATCGGAGCGCGGTGGCTCGTCGCGCTCCAGCGCCTTGGTGCCCGCGGGGAAATCGTTCTCCTCGCCCCGGTGTCGCAGGTCGCATCGCCAGCCCGGGTCGCTCATGACCCGCTGATCCCATCGCCAGGGGACGGATAAGCCCCCGCCCGGAACGACCGCCCGGGCCGACAATGCCTGTCGATCGTGGAGTTCGGCACGAAAACGGAAACCTTCGACCACTCACCGAACAGTTTCGAAGGTTCGCCGGGTCATTTCCGGTGTTCCGTAGAGAGCCGTGCGGTCCGCCCGCTAGGATCCGGTCAGTGCACTGTCGCCAGTGCGCGCTCAGGGTCGACCCCACCGTCGGCCTGTAGGAGTGAACCACGCGGCCGCGCGGAGGCGATGGCGGATCAGGCGTACCCCTGACCTCCGTACACTCCGGCTGGAATCGCGGTGGGGCGTTCCGGCCGACGTCGTGTACAGGAGCCGGTCATGTCACAGGGACGCAAGAGCACGCCCTCCCTCTCCCATCATCAGAAGATCGCCCGCGCCCTGCACCAGGTGTGCGCATGCGGGCACCAGGAAGCGCTGCGCCGTGTCGCGGCGGCCGCCGACCAGGGACTGCTGCCGCCGGTGTTGGACCCGGCGGGCCGGGCCGCGGCGGTGGAACTGCTGATCGCCCTGGACCGCCGCGGTTCCGGCTCACTGGCCGGCTCCGGGCCGATCCTGGCCGAGCCCCTCCAGCAGCGCATGCTGCGGGCCTTCCGCGCTGCCCACTGGCCCGTCGAGGCCGACGAGGCACCGCGGTCGGGGACGTGGACCAGCTGGCCCGGCCTCGTTCACGCCATGCTCTCCCGAGGCAAGCGTCCGCTGTTCAGCCCCGGCCCTGACGACCCCGACTCCCCGGCGGGCAACGACCTCGCTGTGGAACCCGAGTGGGTGTTCATCGCCCCCAGGATCATTGGTGACGACCAGGGGCCCGAGGCGATGGTCCTCACCCTCGCGGGCAGCACCCCCGCCGTCGACCTCGTGCGGAAGGTCTCCGCCGCCCTCGCCCGCGCCCGCGCCGATGAGATCGCCGCACGACGCAACCGCCAGGCCTGCGGAGTCTGCGGCGACCGTTACCCGTCCGAGCACCTGCTCGCCGTCACCGACGCGGCCCACCCCCGCACCTGCCCGGCCTGCGCCTTCGACGACAGTCTCAGCGACCTCCACCCGCTGCGGCTCGCGATCGAACTGGACACGCTCTTCGACCAGGACATCGCCCTGCCCGCCGGTTGGACCGCAGTGGCAGCCCTGCTCGCCTGCGCCGGCGGCAAGGAACTCCTGGAACGGCTGCAGGGGCCGGACTCCCCTCAGATCGTCTACGGCCACTGGGCCGACCCGGGAACGCTGTGGATCCCCCTACCGCCGACCGGGACCGCACGTCCGTCCGCGCTGGCCGGCTTCGGAGCCGGGGCCCACCTGGCCGCCGTCGTCGAGGCAGTCGACCGCTCCCACCCGCAGCTGCGCGACATCGTGCGTTCGCGGGTCGGCGCCGAGGCCAACGCCGATCGGCACGAAAGCGAGGACGCCCTCGACCCGGACGACTACTTCGCACCGCAGCTGTGGCCGGCGGTCGTCGCCTACGCGGTGTGCCTAGGTACCCAGGCACTGGAGCGACCCGGGCAACGCCCGCCCTGGCACGCGGTCGACCAGTTCGCATTCGATTCCCTCGAGGACGCCTTCGAGCAGGTCAGCAGCAATCTGGCCGACGGGATTCCGGGCGTGTACTGGACGCTGACGTTGGGGGTGGAGGTCGTCGCCGCAGCCCTGGGCTGGCCCCTGCCCAGCAGCGTTACGGAAGGCCGGGGGTGAGGGGGATGCCGGACGACGTCGAGGTGTCCCCGCAGTGGGCACAGGGTCTGGCCCTGCTGCAGTCCTGGGTGCAGGAGAACGGTGACGCCGACGTTCCCCAGCGCTGCCGTTACCGGGGGCTGCCCTTGGGCCGGTGGGTGAACAAGAACCGGCAGCGCCGCGAGCAGTTGACTCACACCCAGGCCAAGGCCCTGGAGGAGCTGCCTGGATGGTCCTGGAACGCCCGCCAGGACCGGTGGGCGGACCAGCTCGACGCGCTGGAGGACTACCTGGAGACGCACCAGCGGATGCCTCCGCGCGGGGAGATGGTCGACGCGCTGCCGCTGGGCGAATGGATGTACGAGCAGCGGCGCCGCCATCGGCAGGGCCGGCTGCCCGTCGAGCGGGCACTCGAGTTGGAGGCCGTGCCCGGCTTCAGCTGGCTGCCCGCTCCCCGGGCCGGCAACCCGAAGCTGGCCGCGCCCCGTACACGCGAGAACGACCGCTCCCGGGCCGGGCGGAGCCTGCGGCAGCTCGTCGAGGCCGACGAGCGGCTGTGCCGTGCGCAGAAGGCGCCGCGCATCCATCGGTTCGAGGATCCGGACCCGGCCCGGGGACTGGTTGTGCTGGTCAGCGGCGACTATCACGCGCCGCAGGGGGCCTTCACCCTGGTCCTGGGACATCGCCATCATTGGATGGACCTGGCTGCCGCCATCGACCGGGTGTATGCGCGAACCGACCCGTACCGGGGCCGCTTCATCTTCACTCCCGAACGCCGGCTGTACCGCGAGAGCTGGCCCTCCTGGGGCGGGATGGAGGCGACGACCATCGAGCTGCCCTGGGACTTCTGGAACCTGACATCCACCTCCGGGGCCTGCGCCGACCAGGACAGCGCCGGCGGTGCGGTCGCCTCGTTCCTGGCTCCCGGTCACGCGGGCACCTACGCCTTTGACGGATGGTGGTGGTGCCACTCGATTCGGGTTCTGCGCTGGACGGTGCCCGAGGAGGACGAGCAGGCCAGCGGCGGGCCGCCGCTCCTGGCGGTGTATCCCGGGTGCGACCTTCCCCCGCAGTACGACGGGGGCAAGGCCCCGACGCTTGACCACTTTCTCAGTCTCGACTCCCTCCAGGTCTCAGGGGAGTAACCAGGGCGGCAGGGGCGGTTGGGGCGGCCGGTCTTTGAGCGCATTCGAACAGCATGGAGGCGACGGCCTCATCGCCGAGCAGGGCGAGTCCCTGCGCGACCGCCGGACGCGGTCCGGTAGCCGAGGCTGCACGTCATGGCCTCCGCCCCGCTGTCCGGGGGCGAGCCCACCGACCTGGTCGGACCCGAGCTGGCCTACCTGATCGCTCCCGGGCAGTCCCAAGCCCCGAGCGCGCTCCTGGCCGTGGCGTCCGTCCCCGGCATCACCACGGTCCTGCTGTCCACCTCCGGTGCACCAGACTGGGACGAGGCCCAAGCCGCGCTGGTTGGGCTCTCCTTGACCGCCGCGCAGCTCCGGGACGTCACCGATGCCCTCTCCACTACCTGATCCAGCCACTGTCGACCGTATGACCACCGCCCATCGGCTCGCCGCCGCTGCCCTGGGTGTCACCGCATCCGGGGCAGCGGCCTGGGGCTGGGGAGGCCGGACGCTGGGCCGGCGGGTCACCACTGCCGAAGGCCGAGCGGCGTGGCTCCGGCTGCTGAGCGCCCCTGTCGAACGCGCCAGCGGAAAGCTCTGGGAAGGGACCACCAGCGCCAGTCAGGCTCTGCCGGAGGCCCTACGCCGCCCCCGCCTACTTGCCGTCCACGACTGGACTGCCGGCCTCCTGGCCTATCGTGCGGAGCTGACCAGCTACCTGACGGACCCGATCTGCTCACCCGATCCCATTCTGCGGGCCCCGGTCGAGCTACCGGACACCTGGTGGACCGGCCTACGAACGGGCCTCGCCACGATCGCTTCCACGCCAACGGACCGGATCGCGGTCCGCCAGGTCTGGATCGACCGCTCCGTCCCCGAGTTCACCGGCATGGAACCACCGCAGATTGACCACTGGACGGCAGCGCACGGGGATCTGCACTGGGCGAACCTGTTCGGACCCCGCTTCGCGGTCCTGGACTTCGAAGGCTGGGGCCTGGCCCCCGCCAGCTACGACGCCGTCGTACTCCACACCTACTCGCTGCTCGTCCCCGACGTCGCCGAACGCGTCCGGAGCGAACTCGAGGACTTCATCAACAGCCCGCAGGGGCGGGCCGCCGAGTTGGTCGTCCTGACCGAGATTCTTCAGACCATCAGCCGCGGCGACAACCGCGAACTGCAGGTCCCCGTACAGAGACGCCTGGCCGCACTCCGCGAGCAATAGCCGAATGGACGAGTCGCCCAGTCAGCCAGGCGACGCGGTCTTGGGCGAAGGAGAGTCCGGAGGGCCCTCGTTCAGCGAGGATCCGGATGTGATCAAGCTCTGTACCTCGTCGTTCGAGGCCGTCGGGGAGCGCAGCATCCCGCACGGCCAGTTCACCGTCTGACCTCTACGCTGCTACGAGTACCGGACAGCCAGAACCTGCCCTCAAGGGGATTGCCGCACCCCTGGCGAATCCTGGCGAATACGCAGCTCCTCTATCTCGCCGACGTCGTGCCGCACTAGCGTCGGAACTAGACCAGCACATCCTGGGGGCTGCTATGGCACGCGAATCGACGCCGAACGAACTGCTTCTCGAGCATTTCAACCTGACCGGTTGGAGCATGGGTGAGTTCGCGCGGCTGGTCAACCGACAGGCGAACCTCCTGGGAGCGGGGCATGTGTCGACGGACACCTCCCGGGTTCGCCGCTGGCTGGCTGGGGAGTGCCCGCGCGATCCGGTGCCACGCATCCTGGCTGCCCTGCTTACGGAGAAACTCGGGAGCCCGGTGTCCGTCGAGGCCATCGGTCTGGCGTCCCCGGCTGCTGCGGCACAGAGGGAATATGACGCTGCGGGCGAGCAAGCAGGTCCAGGTGAGGCCCTCACCAAGTACACGGAAATGGACCTCATGACACGACGAGTGGGATCCCAGCAGTCGCCGTCCGCCCTGGGCCCGGCGCTTGTGGACAGGGGACTTCGCAACTGGCTGCTCGACGGCACCGGGTCCCCCGGCGGCAGGCGGGCGCTGAGCGTGGTGGGCATCGAATCGCGTTCCGCTGCCGCCAACACAGCATTCGGCGCCATCCCGCTGAGCGAGCCGGAGATCCAGGCCCTGGAGACCTCGGTCGAGCGGTTCCGCGCGTGGGACGCGGAGCGAGGTGGCGGTCTGCAGCGCAAGGCTGTGATCGGGCAGCTTAACGAGATCAGCCCCTATCTGGACCACACCTACCCAGCGGCCCGGGCCGACCTCGGCCGCCGCCTGTCCGGCGTGGTCGCCGACCTGGCCGTCCTGGCCGGCTGGATCTCCCACGACATCGGCCTCGAAGACCCAGCCGAGAAGTACTTCCTCTACGCGGCCAAGGCCGCCCAGGTCGCTGGCGACAGACCCCGCGCGGGCGAGGCCCTGTCACGAGCCGCCCGGCAGCGCGTGCATCTCGGGCAGCCCCAGAGCGCGCTGGACTACCTGCGCGTCGCGGTGTCCGCGACGCCGCAGAGCATGCCGAGGGCACTGGCCATGCTGGAGACCGTCCGCGCCTGGGCCCATGCGTCTATGGGCGACCACCGGGCCACCACAGCCAGCGTCCGGGCGGCCGAGACGTACTTCGAGCGCGACGACGGCGAACCTGGCCCCGCCTGGCTCGGGTTCTTCGACGAGGCCGACCTGCACGGCATGGAGGCGCTGATCTACCGCACGCTGGCTGACACGGACCCCCGGGCGGCGGCTCTGGCGCAGCAGCACGCGGAACAGGCGATGAGTCTGCGTCCGAGCCTGTGCAGGTCGCACCTGTTCGACCAACTCTCGATGGCCTCCGCCAGCCTGATCGGGGGCGACCTCGACCGCGGCGGCGCCTACGCCTCCCGTGCAGCACTCGGCCTGGCGCAGACCTCCTCCGCCCGGCCCCGTCAGCGGGCGAAAGCCCTGGTCAAGCTGATGGACCAGCACAGGGGCGAGCCCACCTTGGCGGAGGCCCGCGAACAGATCGGCGAGATGGTGTCCGCCCCGACCCGTCTGCGATCCGCCTGACCCTCGCCCGCATCAGCACCCACCGCCACCACCGGCACAGCCCGATCCGGACCGACGCGGGCAAGGGTGCCACCGCCACCTCGCCCGACACTCGCCACCGCCGCTCTGCCCCGCGCGCCACCGCACCCGGCGGCGCGCCGCCACTGGAAAGTCCGGATCACCCTTGTCACGAATCGGCTATCGCGACCACGTCGGCGCGGCACAGATGGCTGCCCAGCAGCTCCAACTCCCCCACGCTCTGCGCCTGATCCGCGTAGCGAACGCCGCCGTCTATCAGTGCGGTCCCGTAGCCCTGCGCATCACCGTCGAACCGAGCGACCGGTCGGCCCGTCTGCACCGTCTCCTGTCCTTGGCAGGCCTCGCGGTCCCCGCCGTCCTGGACACGCTCGCCGTCAGCGACCTGCACATCACTGTCCTGGAGTGGGTCGATTCCGATCCGTGTGCCACTCCGGACTGGTTCGGTGCGGGGCGGCAGGTCAGGGCACTGCACCGGCTGCTTCCCCCTGATCTCGGGGACATCCCGGCCCCGCTCTGGTTCAGCAGTCGTCTCGCCAAGGCCCGACGGCGACTGGCTGCCGTCCGCGGCGGCAGCCTGGCCGAGGCTGCCGCAGAGGTCATCGAGAGCCACCTGAACCGGGCCGCCGCCGACCAGACCCGACGGCCCGTACAACCGTCCACCGTCCTGCACGCTGACCTCCACAGCGGCAACCTCCGGCAGGGCAGCGCCGGTCCCCGGGTCCTGGATCTCGACAGCGTCTCCACCGGCCCCGCTGTGTGGGACCACGGACCGCTCCTGCTCGAAGAGCGACACTTCGGCACCCCGCGGAGCACGTACGACAAGTTCGCCGAAGGCTACGGTGCCAACCTCCGCGACAGCTGGTGTCTTGAACCCGCGCTCCAGCTCAGGGCGCTCGCCTGCACTGTGTGGGTGCACACCTTGGCGCCGACCGTGCAGGTACTCGAGCAGCGGCGTACCCGGACCGCCTATTGGACGGACGCGGACACCACCCCCTGGTCGGGAGTCGGGCAGATGACCGGTGACCCGTCAGCTCCTCGCGCTGCCGGGCCCGCACCGGACCGGAGCGAGCGTGGCCTCGGCGCCGTGGAACGGACCGACCGGCCATCGGTGCTCGAGGTTCTTGGCCCTCCCTGCTGACCGCCGGCCCCCTTGCTGCCGCGCTATGCCGGCCGGCCTTCGGCCAGCGGCCCGTGTCAGCATCCGCTCCCCGGCCCGATGGCCGCCGCCGTCTGCCTGGCCCTCCGACGAGCAGGGAACGGCCGACGGGTCGAAGGTGGCTGTGCCGAGCCGGGCCTCGTGATGGCGCTACACCGTGGTGTGGAGCTCACCGCGGCCGACTGCCTCGCGGAGGACGGCTGCGAACTGCTCCGGCAGGAGGTTGAGCTCGCTGAGGGCGTCGACCGTGAGCGGCACCTCCTGCAGGATGTACTCGCCGCGGTCGGTCCGGGAGAACTCGGGCCCCGTCCGATCGTCGAAGTTCCAGTGGTCGATCCTGGCGAGGTAGAACAGCTCGGTCTCGCCGTTGTCGTTCTTCAGTTCGTGGAGCAGGCGCAGGATGTGGGCTGTGCCGGCGATCTCTTCCCTGATCTCGCGCAGCAGAGCGTCTTCACGGCTGGCGTCGGTGTGCTCGACGCCGCCGCCGACGATGACCCAGTAGGGGGCGATGCCGGGCCGGACCCGCTTGATCAGCAGGGTGGTGCCGTGCGCGGTGATCAGGACCGCGCGGACTCGTTCCTTCACGGGGTCGCTCTCCTTGGGGTGTGGGGCCGGGGTGGTCAGTGGAGGATCCAGCCGCCGTCGATGTGCAACGACTGACCGCTGATGAACGATGCGGCCGGGCTGGCGAAGAACGCGACCGCTGCCGCGACGTCCTCGGGTTGGCCTCGGCGGGGCACGCATTGGCGGTTGATCTGGTCTTCGGGTCGGCGGCGGTGGTGCGCGGGCAGGTCGTTCTCGGCGGGAACTTGGATGGCTCCTGGCAGGACAGTGTTCACGCAGATGCCGTGGGGGCCAAGTTCCCTGGCCAGCGAGCGGGTGAGTCCGGTCAGGCCGGCCTTCGCGGCGCTGTAGGCGGTCAGTCCGGTGCGTCCGGCGCGGGCGTTGACGCTCCCGATGTTGATGATGCGGCCCCACTGTCGCCGGACCATGCCGTCGGTGACGGCCTGACAGGTGCGGTAGTGGATGGTCAGGTTGACCTCCAGTGCGTGCGCCCAGGCATCCTCGTCGGTCTGAGCCCAGTTCAAGCGGGGGTAGGCGCCGGCGTTGTTGACGAGGATGTCGACGGGGCCGAGTTCGTTGGCGATCTGGCTGGTCATCATGGACACCGCGTCGGGGTCGGTGAGATCAGCGCTGATCTCGATCCCCCGGCTCCCGGTGCGGCGGATCTGGTCAAGCGCCGTTCGGGCCTGCTCGATCTGGGCGAAGTGGTTGACGGCGACGGCTGCTCCGGCGGCTGCCAGTGCCCTGGCGGTTGCGGCTCCGATCCCGGTCGCTGCTCCGGTGACCAGGGCGACCCTGCCCTGGAGGGGGCGGGCGACGAGCGGCAGGTCGAGCAGGGGTGTGGTCACGGGCGCTCCAGGGGTGCGGTGAGAGCGGGCAGCGGGTCGGTGCGGGTGAAGGCGGGGTGCTGGGGTGCTTGCGCTTCGGCGAGTTTGGCCAGGAGCAGGAGCAGGTCGGTGGCCGTGAGTCGGCTGGGCGGGATGACCCCGAGGATCCGCAGCGTCAGGAACGGGGCCAGGGTGGTGAGCGGTCGAGCGGGGTCCAGGCCGGCGGCCGGGCCGAGGTCGTGGGCGAGGCGAGCGAGGAGTTGGGTGAGGGCGGCGTGGCGGCCCGGACCCAGCGGCCATGTGTAGTGGATGTCGAGTCGGCGGTGGCGGGGGGACAGGTCGACGTGCTCGATCCGGGGCGTGGCGGGGGGCGGATAGTGCAGGGGGAGGGTGCGGGCGTAGACGTCGGGTTGGTAGACGGGGACGAGCCAGCCGCCCATCGCCAGCAGGTACCAGAGCAGGTTGGCGATCTCGCCGGGCAGGGTGTTGCGTCCGGCGTGCTCGAGGTCGAGCCAGCAGGCGCCAGCCGCGCTGGTGGCGATGTTCGGTTCGGTCGGGTCGCCCTGGGTGATGGCGGAGGTCCAGGTGCTGCCGGGGTGCAGGGCGCGGCGTGCGGTGCGGATGGCCTTGGGGACGTCCAGGTGCAGCGGGGTGCCGTTGGCGGTGAGCCGGTAGCCGGTGAGGGTGCTCAGGGGTAGGAGTGCGTCGGGGTGGGGTGCGGCGATGGCGGGGTCGTGCTGGAGGTACCAGGTGTCGACCCGGCCGCCGGGGCGGATGCGGTCCTGGTAGAGGGCCGGGGTGCACTGGTCGAGTGTGGTGGTGCGGCCGGTGGTGGCGGCTGCGGTGATCAGGTCGTCGCAGACGGCGTTGATCATGGCGGTGACGCGGTGGGTGGTGGAGGGGTCCTGGTCGGCGATGGCGATGAGGTCGCCCAGCAGGTACTGGCAGCGGCCGGAGACGAACACGTCCTCGTAGGTGACCACGTGCTCGCGGGGGCTGCGCTGGGCGTGGCCGATCAGGGCGGGGACCTGGAGGCGGCCGGCGACCTGCTGCCAGCCGCCGATCTCCGCGCGGGCCTGGGCGGCCGGCATCGTCTTGTGGAAGACGGGTGTCGTGGTGCTGTTGGTCATGTGGTCGTCCGGGCGGTGGGCATCGTGGCCAGCCAGTTCCCGAGGACGAGCTGGGCCAGGTCCTGGGCTGCGTCACGGTCGGCGCGGGCGTCGTGGGCGAGGCCGGGTGCCGCGGTCGGCTCGCGCTGGAGGAACAGGCGCAGGGCTTCGTCGTCGCCGGGGCATTCGGTGTCCTCAAAGCGGAGCATCACCTTAGCCAGGAGGGCGGTGATCTTGAAGAGGGCGCGCAGGTCCGGTGAGCCCTTCAGGAGCTGGCGGCGGATCTCGACTGCGGCCAGAACCCCGGCCTCGACGCTCGCGGTGACATCGTCCTGAAGAGGTGGGGCCGGGATGGTCAGGCCGGGGCTGGCCCACAGGGGGAGCAGGAGGCCGCTGCCGAGCAGGGCCAGGACGTGCAGCAGGCGTGAGGTGACCGCGCCGGCGCGGCACTCGGCTTGGCTCAGGACCGTCAGGCCGAGTTTCACTGCGCCGAGCTCGCTCTCCAGTTCGGCCAGGACGTTGCGCAGTTCCCCGGTGCGCTCGGGCTCGGCCATCACGAAGATGTCGAGATCGGACCAGCCGTGCTGGTACTTGCCCCGGGCGCCGCTGCCGGTGACGGCGAGCAGGTCGATCAGCGGGTCCCGGGTGCCGGTGGTGCGCTCCAGGAGTGCGGCGAGGTAGGCCTCCAGCTTGACCGGCAGACCCAGGGAGTTGACGGGCGTGGTCGCCGGGGCGACCGTCGGCCATGAGACGTCCAGGGCGATCCGGTCCAGGGCGCGTTCCAGGGCCAGGCGGGAGCCGTTGTTGTCGAGGACTGTCTGGGCGATCTGTTCGATCTTGTCGGCGCCGCGGTCGGCCTTGACCACGTCGCGTTCGGTGACGTCGGCCGGCCCGGCGGTTCCGCGCTGCTCGCGCACGGCCGTCGAGGTCCGCACAAACACGACGGTCAGCTGAACTCCGAGCATCCGTTGCAGCTCGATGGTTGCATCGAGTTCGTGCAGCGACTCCAGGGTGAACCGGTCATGGAAGTGGTGGGCCGCGGCGTATCGGTCCAGGCCGTCCAGGAGCAGCTCGGCCCGTACGACCGGGGCGAGGGCGTAGGGGTCCGGGACGCCGGCGCGGTGGGCTGCGTCCTCGATCAGGTGGCCGATTTTCAGGCGGGCGTGACCGTGCCGGGTGCGCAGGTACTCCCCGGCGGTGCTCTTGCCGCTCTCGGACATCCCGCCCAGGGCCAGAACCCGGACTGCGGACAGGCAGCCCGCGGGCACCAGGGGCGTGCGCGGGTGCAGGCGGCGGCGCAGGTCGTCCTGGACGGCGACCACCGGGCGCCCGTCGACGACGATGACCTCAGTGAAGCGGTCCTCGGCGACCAGGCGGTGGATCTGCTGATGCAGGTGGTGCTGGAAGTCCGCGTAGGTGGGGGTGTAGCTCTGTTCGTGCGCGAGGCTGCGGGCCGTGCCGATGGCGGGGTCCAGGTCGTGGAGCAGCACGATGCCGAGCTCGCGGGCTTCGGCTGCCTTCAGGTCCTGGTCGTACGGGAGGAGCAGCGTGCGTGCCCGGTCCGCGGCCGCGTCGCGGTCCAGGTCTTCGCGTACGGCGACGGTCGCGGCCAGTGAGGCCTCCAGCATCGGGATGCCGCGGTCCATCAGCCGCAGGCCGGCCTCGCCGGCCGGGTGCTGGGCTCGTGTCAGGTAGGAGCTGGCCAGGACGTCGGCGACCTCCTGTACCGGGCCGGTGTGGAACCACCAATCGGCCATGCCGTGTGCCTTGATCGCGGTCCAGCGCGGGTCGTGGGCGTCCAGCGGTCCGGTCGCCAGCGCGGCGGGTCCGATGCGACGGCCCACGATGCCCAGGTGCGTGGTCTTGCCGGTGTTGTCCGCCCCGCTGAGTGCGATCGTCGTTGCCTCGCCGCCCATGTCGGGCCTCCGATCTGGTGGTCATCGCGTCCCGTTGCCTGTGGGCCCGGGAAGTGCGAGTACACCCAATCGCCACGGCTAGCACCAGTGTTCGAGAGTCATGGAGGGGTCATGCGACTGCCGCGATTCGTCCCCGTTGGGGCCCTGACGGTGCTGTGATGGTGGGGTGGAAGCGACTATCCAGCACCCCCTCGCCTACGCCCGCCGGCTCAAGGGGGGGATGTCCCAGAGTGAACTCGCCGCTGGGATCAAGGAGGCCGCGCGTCGTCGTGACCGCAGAGCCGGGACCACCAAGCAGCAGGTCTCCGTGTGGGAGCGGTCCGGCGCCCGGGCCCCGGACCGCTGGTACCAGTTGCTGATCGCCGATTGCTTCGGAGTCGATCCCGCCCTGGTCGACGTCTTGGGGTGGCCGTACTGGCTGCCCGGCTGCGAGGCACCGATCCCCCTGGGAACAGGGGAGACGGTCGCCGCTCTCAGAGAGGCCCAACGCCGCGCCATGCTCGACCGTCGCTCCATTCTCGGACTCGCCCCCGCCGTGCTGGCGGCACTCGCCCAGCAGTGGGCCACCCTGGATCCGGCCCTGGCCGCTTCCGCCACCGCCGGCCAGGTCGTCGACCCCCAGTTCGTGTCGTGGCTGGAGACCAGCGTCAGCGAACTGACCGGTATGGCCACGGCCGAGCGTCAGCACACCGCCCAGCTCCTGGACAGCTACTACGACACGGTCGTGGGCCTGCTGGAGAACGCACGCTACAGCGAGCCGACCGGCGTCCGGCTGCACGTGTTGGCCAGCTCTCTGGCGCAGACCATCGGCTGGCACAAGTTCGATCATGAGCACCATGCGGCCGCGGACCACTACTGGAACGCTGCCCTGCACGCAGCCCATCAGGCCGGCGACACCGACCGCGGCGCCGGCGTCCTCTCGGACCTGGCCTACCAACGCATCTGGCTGGGGCACGCCGCCCCCGCCATCGAGGTCCTGGACTACGCCCTGGCCCGCACTCAGGACCCCACCGCTCGCTCCCTGCTGGAACTGCGCAAGGCGAGGGCCCACGCCATGATCGGCGAGGCCCGGGCGTGCCGCCGGTCTCTGGACGCAGCCGAACACGCCCTGAACACGGCCTCCGCCACGCCGCCGTCCTGGTGTTCATGGATGAGTCCCGCCGACGTCGGCGTCGATTCCGGCCGCTGCCTGATCGACTTGAACGAGCCCGGGCCCGCGCACCACCAGATCACCCAGGGTGTGTCGCTGCTGCCCACCGCCCGGGACAAGACCCGGGCAGTCTTTCTTTCATATGAGGCCGAGAGTCTGTTGCACCAGGGGGAAGTTGACCACGGCGCCGCCACCGCGCTCCACTCGCTGCTCCTCGCCCAGCGCATCGGCGCCAGCCGCTGCGTACGCCAGATCAGCGCCCTTGCCCCGGAATTCCGCCGGTACCAGGGCGTCGAGGGCGTCGACCAGTTCATCGCCGCCATCGACTCTGCAACCGCAGCCTGACCGGACGCCCCGCAGCGGCAGGAAGCGCAGTCTGCTGTACGGGAGCGGCGGCGAAAGCTCATCCGGCTGCCGGGGAACGGGTGACCGGGCTCAGTGGCCGATCCGCGTCCCGGCGCCGGGCGACGGCCGCGACCAGGTCGTCGCCGAGCTGTGCGAAGGACGGGCCCCTCCACGTCGGCGCGGCCGGCACGACAGCCAGGGCCACCCCCTGCCGAACCGGCCCGCGCAGGCAAACAGGTCGGATCAGGACTCCGCGCTGATGTCAGCCATGCCGGGGGCGCGGGCCGCTGGTGGATCACCGCTGGCCGCACCGAAGCGACGACCTGCTCCATGTCGGCACGCTCAGGTGCCGGTCGGCTCCGCCAGCGGCGACTTGATCGCTTGTCGTTGGGCTGCCTCGGTAAGGTGGCTGCGGGCCTCGGCTTCCAGCCGAATCGCGTTGCGAAGGTGCCACATCGAGACGGCCGGGAGCAGGCCGCCGAGCCGGGCTACCGCGTTCAGTGCCTCGACGGCCTCGGCCAGGGGCTCGGACGCCCTCCGCAGCCGCTCATCGCGCTGATCGCCGCGCAGGCGCTCCACGACTTCGTCCAGCAGCTCGGCCAGTTCGCCTGAGCCGGGATCCTCCGGAACGTCAGCTCCCCACCATCGGGTCGCGGTGCCCAGCGCCGCGAGTGCGCCGGCGCGGTCGTGGATCGGTTTGGTCTCGTCGTCCCTGTACATCACGATCACATCGTCCACCCCCGAACCGCCGGTCCGGACGGATTCAGCGAATCAACACCTCTTCCGAGGCACCGAGTTCATGACAGCGACGCCGCAGTGCGAGGTCTCGGGCGCCCTGGACCACGACCAGCCCGCCGTCCACGACTCCGAGCAGCCGTTGGCCGGCAGGTCCGGCCTATGAGGCCAGTGCCCACCTGCCGACGGATGGGCCCCGGCGGAGCCATCGGGGGTAGAGGCTCCGCCGGGGCGGCCGCAGGGTCGCCCACGGGTGACACTCCCTATCTACCACCGGCTGGAGTACTGGTGTCGGGAGTTCGGGTATTCCGGCGCAGGAACGCGGCCGGTGTGGGATGGAATCTCTCAGGCCGTGTTGGGGCGACTCGGTGCTTGCTAGACGGCGGCCGCCAGTTCGGCCCTGACCCGCCGCACCCGATCCCGCGGAAACGCCTCCAGGTTCAACCAGGTTCCGATCCCGACGTCCTCGCCAGGGACGAGCCAGGTGGGGACCTGCTGCAGCAATCCGCGCAGACACATGTCGGAGGTGCCCCCGCTGGCGGGCGCGAAGTGATCGTGGAACGCGATGATCAGCCGAGGGCGCTCCTCCAGCAGCATCCGGGTGTTGCGCTCAGGGCCGGCCAGGCGCCAGGTCGCGGGCCGGGCACGGCGTTCGGCCTTCCAGTCGACCGGGTGGCAGCGGTGGCGTTCAGCTCCGAAGCCACGGACCTGACACCACCGGTGAGCGGAGTGGTCCGCGCCGGTGGCTGCACCTTCGATGATCACCAGGCGGTCACCGTGGCGGTCGAGGAGGCGCTCCAGGACGGTCTCGACAGCCTCTGGCCACGGCCAGCGGCGGCTTCCGCAGATCAACACGCGCGGCTCGTCGACGTTCACACTCACCCTCTCGACCTGCCTGGTGAGTCGAGGAGCAGCGAAACTCGTCGGCGCAGGGGGCCTTCCAGCTCCAAGTTGTTGCCGCGCTGCATCCCTTGGAGGAATTCGCTCGCCACAACGAGTTGTGAGAAGCGACCGGCGGGTGAGTCCAGTACGGGTGCGAACGCCTGCTGGACGCGTTCGGCGACCTCGGGGTCGGTGAGGCTGGAGATGTAGAGGGTGGCCTGGTCATAGCCGGCGGGAGCGCGGCCCCAGCGTTCCCAGTCGAGGACGAGCAGGTCGGGGCCGGCCAGGTTGGACCACTGGATGTCGGCGTGAGCGGTGGTCCAGGCGGGAGCTTCGGTGGCGACTCCGGGGCCGAGGAATTGAGGCATTGCCCAGTCGAGACGCTCCTGCCGGATCGCTACTCGGTCCGTGCCGGTTGCGGACAGCTCCGAGAGAGAGACCTGGAGAGAGTTCCACCACGCGTCGGGGAGTCGCAGTCCGGCCGGCGGTAGCGGTCCATCGCTGAGCGCGATGCCCCGGATACGGTCGTACAGTTCCGCGCGGTAGCGGTGTTCTTCGCTTGCCCATTCGTGGGCGGCGTGCAGCCGGGGGCGCGGGACAGTGTCGGGGACGGCGTTCTCGGCTGCTTGTGGACCGTCCCACGAACCTCCGCGGGTGCGCTGCACGGGTGCGGTGAGGAGGCGAAGCCACTGGTTCCCGGCGACGGGCCCGCTGAGGCTTCGGCTCTCCCAACCCCAGCGCTCCTCTGCTCCGTCCGCCGCGACGCCGAGGACGGTGGCGGCCTGCTGGAACGCGTGGCGAATTCTTCGCGCGGTGGTATCGTCAGGCGGCGAAGGCATGAATGATTCTCCTGAGGCATGTGCTGCCGAGGTCGGTCGCCCCCTGGCCCGGGGCTCGGAGCCAGTGTTCGCCAGTGCCCGCTGAGCGCAAAATCCCGATCACCCCGGGAGTGCCGGGTGAGCCTGGCTGGCCGCTCGGGCCCGCGCCGGAGCTGCCGACCTGCGGGTCTCTAGGCCGTGTCGTCCGTCATCAGCGGGAGGCCATGATCGGCGAGGGCACTGGATGGGAAGCCGTCGCGCAGCAGCGGCAGGACGCGGTCGATGTCCTGGAGCAGCCCTCCACCTTCGACGGGCCACATCCGGCAGTCTGCGATGGGTAGGCCGAGGTAGGCCCGGCCAGCCGCGTCGTCCCAGGTCGGGTCCAGCACGGTCTCGTCCGTGCGGACGATCCAGGCGTGCGGCAGGTAGATGCCGAGGCCGGGGTGGGTCTGGGCGAACCCCTCGGCGTACACCATGCCTTCGTCACGGTGATCCCAGGCGTAGCGGGCGCGTTCGTGAAGCAGTGTCCGGCGGGCATGCTGGTCACTCCGTCGGGTCTCGGGGTGTGGATGAATGTGCGGCCCAGGTCCAGCAGCAGGTGGAACACGCTTTCGTAGCGCCAACTCCCCGGGACGCAGTGGCTGCTCTCGGAGAGCTCGGCGTGCTGGCGGAGGTAGTCGATGACGGCCGTGTCGGCGGCGCTGGGGAATGCGGTCCGAGCCTTGGTCGTCATCCTGCTGTACTCCTCCGATGCTCTGGTGTGGCGTGGTCTGCGTCGCATCCTTGCGCACGCAGGGGTCCGGTCGGGCCTGAACCGGCCGCTTGTCGCCAATGCTCCGGCGAAGGCGCGTGAAGGGCTGTCCTCAGCTCAGGTACTCGTTCATTGCCCGGCGTCCGCGCTCCAGTGCCTCGCGCATGGCGTCGGCCTCCCGCTGGTTCTGCTCCAGTGCGGTAGTCGCCGAGGCTACGTCCGGTCGGTGTATTCGGCCGTCGCTGCGCGTGCGGACTCCCAGAGCCGTCAGGGACCGGAGCAGCTGCGATTCGGTCAGTGCGTGCAGACGCGGTTCCAGAGCCCGGATCGATCCGAGCAGTTCACCTGGCGTCGCGGGTGCAGTGCCCCAGGGCATCTGCACCGCTTCGAACACAGCTTCGGCTGCCTGCAGGACGGTCGGCATCCGGACAGCGTCAGTGGTCACGTTTCGCAAGAGGGCCTCCCCGAATCAACGTTATGACTATTAATCTACACTTTTCTCTACTCCTCGGCAATCTAGGTCCACCCGTCGGACGTCAACTGCCGTCTGCCGCAGCGCCTGGCACTGCGGCCGGAGGTGGCCCGAGCGGGAGCAGGGGTCTGGCCGGCACAGGCAGCCTTGGCCTGCGGAGGACACCGCTGCGCCCCGCCCCGGCACGGTGGCTGTCCGCAGTGGGTTCCAGTCGGCGGACGGCACGGGTCGATGGGCCGAGCGCACGGGCAAGCGCTGCCGGAGACGGGCTCGCCGAGCTCGGCTTCGCGTCCAGACGGCACCGGCCCGGTCCGCCGGTGTCATGGCCGCGGCCGCAGATAGGCGACGCCCGTGGGCGGTGAGCGGTGGTCAGTCGGCCCCGTGGTCGGCGATGCGGGCGTGGACCTGCTGGAGAAGGTCAGCGGCGGCGGCCGTTTTCGACCCGGCCTTGGCACTGGCTGAGCCGTGGCCGCGCAGGGATTCGCCCCGGTGGACGGCGTGGGCGCTGCAGGTGAAGGTCGGCTGGTGACTTGGGCCCTCTCCTGCGAAGTCGAACCGCAGATCGCTGATCACGTGGAACTGCGTGTATTCGTTGAGGACCATGACCGGTTGCCGCCCTTCGGCCTCTGCGGGCACGACGGCTCGCTTGGCCGTCATGGCCGCGCTGGCATCCGGGAGCACCTGGTCCGCCGATGGGTCCGGCAGTCCGGCGAGGCCGGCGAGGAGGCTGAGGGCTGCCTGTTGGCGTGCGGGTTTCTTCGCCGGGGCGGAGCGCTCCTGTCCGCTGGCTGCCTCTCCTGCGACCACGAGTTCGGCTCGGGACGTGAACATCGGGTTGTGGGCCGGACCGCGGCTGCGGTCGGTGAAGGTCGGCAGGGCGAGGTTGTTGATCTGCGCGTGGGTGGCCAGCACGCTGACGGCTGTCTCGGGGGTGGCGGCGATGGCGGCCAGGCATTGGGTGCGGGTCGGCTCCCAGTCGGTGCTGCTGGCTACGAGAAGGACCAACTGCAGTTCCAGGGAGGTGAGCTGCTGCCCGGCTGCGCGCCGGGCGGTCTCCTGCATGAGGTGGTCGTTGGCGATGTTCTCCTTGCAGCTGCGCTTGAGGAGAGCGTGGAAGTCGCGGCTGTTGAGTCCGGAGTAGTCCCGGTCGGTGGATGCCTCCCTGCGGGCGCGGGTGTGCGCCGAGGACTTGAGGGAGGCGTTGCGGGCCTCGCGCTCGGCACGGGCGCCCTCGTTCAAGGACTGGGCGATCTGCGCGAGTTCGGTGTCCGTGTAGGGGCCGGGGGTGCCGTCCAGGTGGCTGAGGACGACCCGCTGCACGACGAGGTCGGCGTATCGGCGAAGTGGCGAGGTCGCATGGACGTAGCCGGCGAGGTTCAGGCCCCAGTGGCCGCTCATGACCGGGGCGTACTCGGCGGCCCGCACCACCAGGAGGGTGCGCTCCTGCAGGGCCTGCAGGCGGGCCGGGGAGTTCTCGCTCATGGCGACGTCGAGGTCGTGCAGGAGCGACTCGCGGGGCGGTGCCACCTTCGCTGCGGAGTGGTTCCGGAAGAGGAGCGGCAGGTCGCGTTCGGCGGCCCAGCCGGCGAGGGCGGTGTTGGCGGCGATCATGCACTCCTGGACGATCTTGTAGCCGATGTTGCGCTCGGCCAGGGCCAGTCGCACCAGCTGCCCGTCCTCGTCGGTGGCCCACCCCTTCAGGAGGTCGTACAGCGCGAGGGCGCCCTGGTCACGGCGTCGGGCGAGGAGTGCTTCGCTCAGCTCGGCGGCGTCCCGTAGTTCGCTGTGCAGGGGGTGTACGGGGTCCGCTACCGCGGCCGCCACGGCCGCGTGGTCCATGGCGACCGCCCCGTTCATGGTCGCTCGCTCGACGAGGACGCCGGTGGCGGTAGCCGCGCGGTCGAACGAGACTCGTACGCGCATGGCCGGGCACGGGCGGTCCTCCGCGAGGGTGAGCTGTTCCTCGACCGGCCGCGGGAGCATCTTGGCCGTGCCGCGGATGCCGCCGTAGGCGGACTGCCTGCGCTGGAACGCCTCCTCGTCGACGGCACCGCCCGGTGCGACACCGGCCGCCACATCCGCGACGTCCACGGTGAGTTCCCAGCCGTCGACCAGGCGGCGAACGGCGAGCGCGTCGTCCCGGTCGAGTGTCCCCTCGTGATCGATCATGACCGGGGCGGGGGCGGCGAACGCGGTTTCGAGCGGGATGGCGGGAGCGTAGTCGGGCAAAGCTCAGTCCTTTCGCGACACGGGGTAGCCGGGTGTCCGGCAGCGGCCATCATCCCGCCTCGGCGATCAGGGTTGTCGGCCGCCCGAGGCTGGGCCGGATCCGCCCACCGTCCCGGCGCGGTCGGGGTGGTGTGGCCACCGACCCGGCCAGTGAGTGAGTGACGACGGAGCGGCCGGCGGCCCCGAGGACCAGGTCTGCGGAGTGCCGGTCAGCGCTGTCACTCCTCGGTACTAAGCTTTCCACAGCCTGTAGTCCCTGCGCGAAGGAATCTCTATGGTCGGCGGAATCACCGGGCGCGCAGGCCCTCTTGTGGGGGATCGGGGTACGCCCGGGCAGCGGTCGGAGCATGCTTGCCGCGCGGGCGGACGCGCTGCGCGATCCGCTCCGGCGGGCAGGGCCTCTTGCGTCGGCAGGGTGCCCGAACACTGGTGCGGAGCGGCCGGTATTCCAGGGAGTGCACGAGCGTGACATCACGTCCCACGCCGAAGACGACCGGCGAGTTCCTCAAGAAGCGCGTCCAGGAGCAGGAACGGCGGCAACTGCGTCACCCGGACGAGGCTGCCATGCGGCGCCTGGACGACCGGGAGTTCAGCCGACTGCTCTCACGCGCCTGCGCGGACAGCCTGTTCCCCGAGGCGTTCGTGGCCGAGTTGACCGGGCGCGCTTCGACGAGCCGCCTGCGGACACTGGACCTGCGGGCTCTCCTGCTCGAATCAGCAGCCCTGCCGATCCTGGGACCGGCGCGATCGGCGGCTTGGACGGTGCTGGCCACTTCACCCGAACGAGCTACGGCGGTACTGACGTCGCAGGCACAGGCCGTGAACGCCGCTTTCCTCCTGCGCCCCCTGCCGGCCCGCAGCGGGCTCGGGGGCTTCGGCGCCCAGGCGGCCTGGCGCACCACCGACGGGTTCGTGCACGGCATAGCGGCCTACGGGGACCAGCGGAAGGTCGCGCAGCACCGGGCGGCCGTCAGCCTGCTCGGCCACCTGTCCGGCGTGCAGGCGGTTGTGCAGGAGGCGCCGGACGGAGACCAGTGGGAACCGGTGGGGGAGATCTCCGCCGCCGCTCCCGGTGCTGCGCTGAGCTCGGAAGGGTTCCGCGCCCAGTTGCAGCATCTGGCCGGGCAGCCCGCGGTGGCACCGGTCCTGGTCGCCGAGGTCGCCGCCCGGGCGCGGGCCGGCGTGCTCGATCCGCGTGACCTGTTCCTCGTCCTGTTCGACGCAGCCGCACCGCAGTGGGAGCCGGCACGCCTCGCGATCCTGGAGGCAGCGGCATCGGGCAGCGGGACCGGACCCACACTGCTCAACCTCCACGCGTCCGGCACCGGCCGGCCCGCCCCCGTCTACCAGGACACCGTCACCACCGGCGGCTCAGTGGATCCGGCGCAGTTCCAGGCGAGCGTGGCCTACGACCCCGGCACCGGGCCGTTGCACGCGAACAGCGGAGCGCAGCGCTCGAAGAAGAACGCCCGCCGTACGGCCGCCACAATGCTGCTCGCCCAGCTCGCGGGACTTCCGGTGCCCGCGACGCCCGACGTGACGGACGCGCTCACACCGGCTGCGCCACTGGCCCTGGGCAAGAACCCGGTCAGCGCGCTGAACGAGTTCGCGCAGATCCAGCTCATCACCGACCTGGCCATCGACGTGTCGTCCGAAGTCAGCGGCAAGCAGCCGCTGTTCACCTGCCGAGTGACCTGTCGGCACGCGGGCCGCGACCTGGATGCCGTCGGAACGGGGTTGAGCAAGGGAGCAGCCCGCGAGGAGGCGGCTCGCGGCATGCTCGCCCTGGTCCTGGACGACGGCTCGTCCGCGCCGCAGGTGCCGGTGCAGGCGGTCGGCGCGATCAGGCCGCTGGCCGAGGGCAAGGACCCCTTCGGCGCGCTGGACTCGCTGAAGCGAACCGGTGTGATCACGGACCTCGACGCCGCGTACTCGGCCAGCGGCCCCGCCCACCGCACGGCGTTCCACTGCGTCCTGACGTGCCGTTACCGGGGCCAGCCGGTCCAGGTCCAGGGCCGGGCGCTGAGCAAGCGCGCCTCCTATCAGGACGCGGTGAGAAAGCTGCTGGCCGTGATCGCCCTGGTCCCCGCCGGCCCGGCCCCCAGCGAGCCGGCCCGAGCCGCGCTCGCCCCGCCGGTCGCGTTCGTGCCGCCCGCGCGACGCGCACCGGCCGACGCTGCGGGTCCGGCCGGGACCTGCGAGGCGGTCCGGTTGCTTCGCACCGTTCTGGCGTCCGGGGCCGCGGTGACCGCGGACCTGTCCGGCAGCACGGCGCACCTGCTGGTCTTCCAGCCCGACGGCGACCCACTGCCGGAGCCGCCGCAGCCGCTGGAGTCGGCGTCCGCCGAGCTGGTGCTGCCCGGCGACGGCATGGCCGTGCGAGCCGTCCTGGTGCCGGTATGGCGGGTGCCGCTGCGGCTGCTCGCCGCCGTCCTCACACACCTGGACGGCGACCGCGTCCACGCCTCGGCGCACACCTGGCGGACCATCGTCCGCCTCGGCCTGGAGGCCATCACCGAGGAACGGGTCTACCCGGCCACCGACCCCGTCGGCGCGGACGCCTGGCGCCTTGGCCCCCTCTCGCCGGGGCAGCGCCGCGAAGTCGCGCAGGCGGCGGACGCCATGCCGGCGTACGCGCACTGCAGGGCCGCCGCCCGCGGCCCATACCGTCTGTGGGCTCCCCGGATCGTGGTGCGCCAGCTCCTGGACGCGCTGGCCGACGCGGTGGTACGCGGACCTGGAACCGCTCACGTTCTGGGACTGCGCCCGTACACGGTCCCCGTCGCCCGTCCGCAGAGCGCGGCGATGGTGGCGTGGACCGACCGCCTCGAGGGCCAGGTCGACCGGGAGCAGCCGCCGGGGCTGGTGGTGACGGTCAAGCCGCCGCCGGCGAACAGCCCCCTGGACACCGAGCTGCTGTGGGCCGTCCTGCGGATCCGGACCACCGCGCCCGGCCGCGAGGAGCGATTGGTCGACGCCTCGGTACTGCTGCCCGACAACGGCACCGATCCGGTGCTGCTGGAGCGCGTCCGCCGGGCCCTTCGCGCGGGTGCCCTGGTCTGGCCGCCGCTGCAACGGCTGCTGGAACAGGAACGGCCGTCCCGGTTCACCCTGCGCGCGGCCGAAGCGGCCCTGCTGTTGGGCGAGATGGGCCATGATGTCGCGCGAGCGGGCGTCGAGATCGTCTGGCCCGAACAGTGGGCCCGCGCCCTGGGCGTGCGCACCCTGATCGGCGCCCGTTCCCCGCAGACCACCGCGGACCACGGCTTCGGCCTGGACAAGGTCCTCGACTTCCGCTGGCAGTTGACGGTGGACGGCGAGAACCTGAGCGAGACCGAGATGAACGCCCTCGCCGCCGCCGGTGGCTCCCTGATCAGGATGCGGGAGCGCTGGCTGCTCGTCACCGCCGCCACCGCCGCCCGGGCCGCGGATCGCGACCTCGGCACGCTGTCGGCGTCCGAGGCCCTGACCGCCGCGTTGACCGGCAGCGTCAGCGTCCACGGGGAACTCGTCAGCTGCGAGCCGGTCGGGGCACTGGCGGACCTGGTGGAGTTCCTGCGGGTCGGCTCCCACCAACCGGTCGCGGTTCCGGCCGCCCTTCAGGCGACGCTGCGCGACTACCAGGCCCGGGGTCTGGCCTGGTTGGCCAACACCACCCGTCTCGGCTTCGGGGCGGTCCTCGCCGACGACATGGGGACCGGCAAGAGCATCACCGCGCTGGCGCTGCACCTGCACCGCCGCGAGCAGGTCGACCCGCCCGGCCGCACCCTGATCGTCTGCCCGGCCTCGATGCTCGCCACCTGGGACCGCGAGATCGCCCGCTTCGCCCCGGCCACACCCACGCGCCGGTACCACGGTGAGGCGCGCACCCTTGAGGACCTGGCCGACGGCACGATCGTCATCACCACCTACGGCACGCTGCGACGCGACGCCGACACCCTCGAAGGACACGCGTTCGACCTGCTCGTCGCCGACGAGGCCCAGATGGTCAAGAACCACCGGACCCTGACGGCCCAGCAGCTGCGGCGCATCAACGCCCGGGTGCGCGTCGCACTGACCGGGACCCCGGTCGAGAACAGGCTCATGGACCTGTGGGGTGTCCTGGACGGAACGAACCCGGGCCTCTTCGGGGAAGCCCGCACCTTCAACGAGCGCTACGCCCGCCCCATCGAGCAGAACCCCCAGGGCGAGGAAGCACCCCGCCTGGCCCGCATGATCAGCCCCTTCATGCTGCGCCGCCGCAAGAGCGACCCCCACATCCTCACCGAACTGCCTCCCAAGATCACCACCCACCGCTACGCGGCTCTCGCCCCCGAGCAGGTCGCCCTCTACGAGGCCGTCGCCCGCGAGACGATGCAGCAGATCCGCGGATCCAAGCCGGGTGAACGCCGCGCCCTGGTGCTGACCCTGCTCACGCAGCTGCGCCAGATCTGCAACACCCCGGCCCACTACCTGCGCGAGACCCCCCAGCCCAGCGACTACGACGTAGCCGCCGCCCGGCGCCGGTCGGGGAAGATCGCCTGCTTCGACGACGTCCTGGGCCAGATCACCGAGGCAGATGAGTCGGCGCTCGTGTTCACGAACTACGCGGCGATGGGCCACCTGCTGGTGACCCACCTGCGGGCCCAGGGCATCGATCCGCTGTTCCTGCACGGCCAGGTCCCGCCGGGCCCGGCCCGCCAGGACCTCGTCGACGCCTTCCAGGCCCGCCGCCACCCCGTCATGATCCTGACCGTGAAGGCCGGCGGGACCGGGCTGACGCTCACCGAGGCCGGACACGTCCTGATGTTCGACCGGCCCTGGAATCCTGCCGTCGAGACGCAGGCGGTGGACCGGGCCCATCGCATCGGCCAGTCCCGCTCGCTGGAAGTGCATCTCCTGCAGACCGAACTGACGATCGAGGACCGCATCGACGTGCTCCTGGCCCACAAGCAGGCCCTGGCCGACGCCGTCCTGCACAGCGGGGAGACCGCCCTGGCCGACCTGTCCGACACGGAACTGGCCGACCTGATCGCCCTGGGAGCACGCTGATGTCCGACAACACGTCACCCTGGGCCCTCGCGTGGGAGAACGTCCACAAACGCGCCACCATCAGCGCCGCCATCCTGGTCCAGGGCTACAACGTCTACCGCGCCGGAGGCGTCCCCGCGGCCCTGGACTGCGAGTCCGGTCAGATCAGCGCCGTCATCACCCCCCGCCACGGCGAACCGACCCGCACCAGCATCCGCCTCCCCGTCTTCAGTGACCGCGACGAACAGGCGCTCACCGACGCCCTGGCCGCCGGCCCCTTCAAGGGCGCGGTCCTCCAGGGGCAACTACCCGCGGCACTGTGCGACCCCGCCGACACCGGCGAGGTCCCGGTCATGCCCGACCCCGGCCAGATCACCTTCGCCTGCGACTGCCAGCAGGCCCCCTGCCAGCACACTGCAGCTCTCGGCCACGCCCTGGGCCAGCGCCTGGCCGCTACCCCGTCCCTGCTGCTGACCCTGCGAGGCCTGCCGCACCGACGACTGACCGCCCTGCTCGACCCACCTGCCACCGCCTCCCCGGGCACCGCGCACATCCCGCCCCCCACGGCAGCCCCTAGCCCAGCGGGCCCCTACGTCCCCGCCCACCTCGCCTACCAGCACCGTGGCCAGGCCACCTCAGCGACCCCCAGGCAGCCGACCGGTGACGGCCGGCCGGCGGCGGACGCGTTCCCCCGGATGAGCCTGACCGACCCCCCTGAGCCCGCTCCCCCGCTGCGGCAGCTGCACCACCTGGTCGCCCAGGCCGCGCGCCAAGCCGCCCAACTCCTCACCGACGGCACCATCCTCGAACTGGACGCCACCGCCGACGCCGTGCGCCTGGCGGCGTCCCTCCCTGCGCAGGAGCGCACCGACGACATCGCGCACCGCCTCGGACTGGAGCCGCCTGCCTTCCGCCGGCTCCTGCAGGCATACTCCCTGGCCGGAGCCGCCGGCGTGCACACCGCCCGCCACCGCCACGCCGCAGAGCCCGGAATCCTCCAACGGGCCGCGGCCGCCATCACCGCACTGCGCCCCGAGACCACCACCGCCCTGGCGATCAGCGACAACCGGATCACCGATCCAGCGGCGGACATCGAGATCCGCCTCGGCCAGGACGGCGGCTGGTACCCCTTCGCCGCCAGCGGCCAGGACTGGCAACTGATCTCGGCCCCGGCCGAGGACCCTGCCGAAGCCTACGGGGTCGCACTCACAACGCTGCACGCCCGAAGCCGACCTGTGCCGTGATTCGGGAGGCGGCCGCGCCGCGGCCTGCCGGACCGACGCCTCAGCACCGGGCCTTTCCCCAAAGCCCACCGGCACGTCCCGCGTTGCCGAGATCAAGGGTTCACCGCGGCGCAACAATCCGCCTGCTGCCCGGGCGCCGCGCGGTGACCGGGCGGGTCCGCTCCAGCAGCTCCGGTTCGCTCTCAGTAGCCGAGAGTCCGTAGCAGGGAGTCGTATCTCGGTGCGTCGGGGTAGGGCTGCATGACGCCCATCGGCCGATACCCCCATCGCTCGTACAAGGCTCTGACCTTCGGGTGGTCCTGTTCGACCAGGAGGTGGGAGCGTTCCTCGATGCGGTGGGTCAGGAGTTCGTCGTGGAGGAGTCGTGCGATACCGGTGCCGCGCCAGGGACTGCGGACCATGACCTCGCACAGGGCGAAGGTGCGCGTGTCGGTCTCTGCGAGCAGGTCCGGCGGTACATCGGTGATCAGGCCGTGCCACTGGTAGGCGGCGGTGCGGGCGAAGCCGTACGCGTAACCGACGGGTTCACCCTCGACGTCGCCGAACGCGCAGCCCCAGCGCGGCGCTGAGGCGTGGGCGCGCAGGCGTTCGGCATACCGGTCGACGGTGAAGAACGGGTCGGTGGCCGCCTGGACGCTGTAGACCTCGGCGTACACCTCGAGCAACCGGTCCTCGACGCCGGGCAGGTCAGCGGCAGTGTAGTAGGTCACGGTCAGGGTGGCGGCGTCCACGGTCGGGTTCTCCCTGTCAGGCGACGGTCAGTGCGTCATAGCGTTCTACGAACGCGGTGGTCTCGGGAAGGCCGGTTGTGGCCACCTCCTCGCGAAAGCGGCCCAGGCGCACCGCCCAGCGGGGGCAGTTCACCGACGAGTACAGGTCCAGAGCTTGCCCGGCGGCATGAACCGCCTGGTCGGGACGGTGAGCAGCGAGGTGGGCCTCGCTGAGGTGGACAAGCTTGGCGAAGCGGTTGCGGCGGAATCTCGGGTCGAGCAGGGCCATGCCCTGCTCCTCCTGCTCGACTGCTTTCTCGGGATGGCCCAGGTCCATGTGGGCCATGGCGGCGGCGCCGAGAAGTTCTCCGGGTCCCACGAACGCCAGCCAGGGAGTGGGGGCCTCGGCGGTGGCCTGTTCCAGACAGGCGTCGGCGCGGACCAGGGAGTTCGCGCACCTTCCCGCTTCTCCGGAGGCGGCGTAGCCCAGGGCCATGCGACCGTGCAGCAGCGCGCTCAGGCGCGGGTCGCGGCCGGCGCGGGTGACCTCCAGAGCGGCGCGGGCGATGGTGACAGTCTCCATCGCACGGCCCAGCTCCCAGGACTGGCGGGACATGTAGGACCAGATCCGGGCCTGGAGCATCCGGTCCCCGGAGAGCAACGCGCCGCGAAGTCCAGCGTCGAAGTTGCGTCCGGCGCGGGGATGATCGCCGCTGTCGAAAGCGAACCATCCGGCCGAGGCGTGCAGCTCGCCCAAGACCCGGTAGAGGGACTTCTCGACGTTCGGGCCGTAGAGGCAGTCAGCCATAGCGCGCTCGATCTGGATGACGTACTCCTCGGCGACGCCGGCGAGCTGTTCGCCTCCGTAGGCGTCGTCCACCGCGTGGAGCTGGGCGATGCTGTCGCTGATGCGTCCGACGTCGCTCATCCCTATACGACCGTGAGCCGGGAGCGGGGCGAACGCGAAGCTGAGCAGGCTACCGGTGGCGGCGATCATGAACTGGCGGCGGAGCACTGGATCGGTCTCCTGGATATCGAGAGCGGGGCCTTCCAGACGCGTAGAGGGGCTCTTCAGGGACGCCAGCTTCATCGACCGAGGGCCGGTGAGAACGAAGCCAAGGCTGTCACCAGGGACGTGGAACACCGCTGCCAGGGCCGCTATGTAGTGCAGGTGGGGTGTTCCAGTCTCTCCGGCGAGCCAGCGCCGCACCTGCCGGTCGGTGGCATTACCAGGCTGGCCAAACAGCCTCTCCTCGGCCGAGTTCACTGCTTCGGCCAGTCGGCGCGCAGACAGCCCATGCTCGCGCATCAGCTCCCGTAAGGCCGTGTTCGGGCGTCCCATGCGCCGCTCCCCACCTCTGGTAGATCGACCGTACTGCCTGCGATGTGACGTTGCGCCATCACCTTGGAATGTCCTACCCCCAGGACCGGGCCCGCAGCGAATCGTCCTACCCCACTTTGCGTTTCCGCTCGTTGACTAGTAGAAGCGGCTGAGCGCTGGGAAACCTCCCCGCACAGCGTCCGCGCCACCGCCAGCCCCGTCGGGGCCACCAGGAAGGACGGCACCGCCATCAGCGACACCACCAAGCCCGCCCCGCAGGGCGACGACAGCGGCAACCAGCACGCGGGCAATGCCCACGAAGACGAGATCGACGGCGAGTAGTCGCTGACCCCCTCGTCCGGAGCCTGGGATTGGCCGCAGGAACGGACGAGGCCCCATTTCCGCCACGCCTTCACGCCAGGAGAAGCGCCGTGTCATCCCCCGCTACCCCCGATACCCCTCCATCCGAGTGTGCGAAGACCCAAGCTGCCCAGGCGAAGCCCTCCCCGCAGCGAGCCGTCGGTGCCCCGCAGCAGCCGGCCTGGATCAAACACGGGGCCGTGGTGCTGGACGCGGCGACCAGGCAGCTGGGAGAGGTCCAGCACATTGGGCCCCCCTACGCCACGGGCCCATCGACGAGGAAGGATCACGACAAGGTGTGGCTTCGGCCCTGCGGCGGTGGCCGGGAATGGGAGGCGACAGTGGCTGACCTGTCGCTGGCCGAGACCGGCTTGCAGGGGGCGGCGTGACCGCCGGACCCGTCGGGCCGCAGATCGGTGACCTGGTCAAGGAAGGCGGTGACGGCCCTGAACTGGTCGTCACAGACCGGCGGGCCGGCCTTCCTGTGGTGCGCCCGCTCCATCGCGGAGACGAACGCCTCGTCGAGGATCCCAGGACTCTGACTGTCGTAGCCCGGCGCGGGACCTGGGGCGCGCCCCCGGAGGGGGAGCGGCAATGGTGAGCCCGTGCCGCGCGACACCCGACCCGCCCGTGTGGCAGCAGCACGCGTCGAGACTGGCCGCCGAGGTCACGCACCCTGCGTCCCGTTGGGCTGCGGCGGTCGCTTCCGTGCCCCGGCACGTGTTCGTGCCCAACTGGTGGGCGCGCGGGGCGGAACTGTGGGACCGGTGCGAGGGCCGGGCCGACCCGGTTGCTTGGATGAAGGCCGCCTACGGCAACTGCTCGTTGGTCACCCGTGTCGGACCTCTGCACGCCGACCAGGCGGCAGCCGGCTACCAGGCCGCCGGGCTCCCCACGTCCTCCTCCACTATGCCGGGGCTGGTGGTGCGGATGTTCCAACACGCCATGCTCACGGACAACGCCCGAACCCTGTGCGTCACCGGCTCCGGCTACGGGACCGCCCTGCTGTCCCGCCGTCTTGGCGAGAAGAACGTCACCAGCGTGGACATCGACCCCTATCTCGTGGACCCCGCCCGCCACCGCCTCGAAGGCTTGTCCATAAGGCCGTTCATGAATGTCTGCGACATCACCGGCCCGCTCCCGGGAACGTACGACCGGATTGTCTCGACGGTCTCCGTTCCCCGGGTTCCGGCCTCGTGGCTGGAGGCCCTGAAAACGGGGGGACGTCTGGTGACCACGATCGCCGACACGGGGATTGTTCTCACCGCCGACAAGACCGATGACGGCGGAGCGACCGGAGGGGTGGGGTGGGATCGCGCCAGCTTCATGGCGACCCGCGACGGCGGCGACTACCCGCCCGCCCTGCATGAGTTGTTCGAGATCGCCGGAGAGCGTGACGGCGAGGACATCACTCAGAGTCCGTACCCGGTCCTCGAAGTCTGCGAGGCGTGGGATGTGTGGTCGATGCTGTCGCTCGCTGTCCCCGGAATCGAACACCGCTATCGGGCTGACGGCGAAACCCGGACCGCGTGGATGGCCCACCCTGACGGCTCTTGGGCGCGTGCGACCAGTAGCACCTTGCGCGGCACCGCCCTGGTCCATCAAGCCGGCTCCCGCCGGCTGTGGGACGAACTCGACCGCATCCGCCGCCGCTGGCTGGCAGAAGGAGGACTGCCGATCCACGGAGCACGCGTGGACATCACCCCCGACGGCACTACCACCTTCACTCGCGGCAAATGGTGCGCCGTACTCGCATGACCACGCGGTGGTCTGCACTGCACCGGACAGCACGCGGACAGACCGCGGATCACATGCGCGGTCCCCGTTCCGTCAGCGGCCGTCTGACGAAAATGCGGTCCCGGACTGGGGAAAACCGCGCCTGCCGGGCCCCCGGCCCGGCAAGCTGGATCCACCCGCACGAGCAGCCTCCGATCGCCCCACGATGGCGGCCGATCCAACCCGACACAGCGAGAGCAAGGGCCGCGCGATGAACGACAACTTCCCGGCACAACGGGAGACGGCTACAACCGCCATTCAGGCAAGCGGCGCGCTGCCCGCTGTCCACTCAGAGGCGGCTGTCGCGGCGGCACGGCCGGCCGGGCCACCATTCGGACGCGACCTGGTGGCCACCATCGGCCGGGCGTCGCAGGCAGTGGCCTACCTCGATGTGTTCACCGACCACGACGTCACGGTGAGCGCGATCACCACATGGGAATGTGTCGGCACGACCCGTGCGGACGCGTTCCAGGCAGCGGCCGACGCGGTGCGCCAGGACCCCGCCCTGGAGATCCGCGGTCTGTTGTGGGCCCGGATCCCCGCCCAGGCCCCGGACGCGGACGAGTATCGGGTGACGGTCCTGATTTCCTCCGCAGATCCCGACTTCGGCGAGAGTGAGGAGTCAGCGCACTGCGCCGAGCGCCGACCGTGCCAGGTAGTCCTCTACCGCAACGCGAGTGCCGGGCCCGCGATCCCGGCGCGGGTCCTGGAAGGGCTGGACCGCTCCGGGATGACGCAGGCACAGGCGCTGCAGGCGACCGCGGATGCCTTCCGCCAGGTTCCAGACATGGACGTCGAGGGGCTGCTGTGGGCACGGATTCCGGTCGGTCGCCGCCCGACTTGGGAGTACCGCCTCACGGTTCTGACCACCTCGGTGCCGACCGCGCTCGCCCCCACCGATCAGGCGGGCTGATCCGCGATGGATCGTGAGCGAGAGCACCACCCGCTGACCCCACTGGCGTTGGTACCGACCGGTGGCCTCAGCGACAGCACCGAAGCGATCGACATCGGCAGGTACAGTGATCTGCCTGATGACCTCGTGCTGGATGTCGCCCCCGGTGGCCGCCTGACGATCGGAGAGCGGGTCAGCATCGGCCCCGGCTCGACCATCCGGGTTCACCGCGGAGCCACCCTTGCGATCGGCGACGATGTCCCCATAGGGGAAAGCACCTTCATCTCGGCCATGGTCGGCATCCGTATCGGCGACGGCTGCGCCTTGTCGGACGAGGTGGTCCTGCGCGACCACCGGCCGCGCTCAGTCGGCGACGGGTTCGCCGGGACACCAGGGGACTCGAGGGTTGAGGCAGCGCCGATCTTCGTAGAGCCGGGCGCGACCATCGCCGCGGAGGTCACCGTCACGGGCGGGGTGCGCATCGGGGCGAACGCACTGGTCGGGGGTCACGCCGTCGTGTCCCGGAGTGTCGCCCCCCGCTCCGTCGGCGCGACCAATGTTCGCGGGAGCGCACACACTCGCACTGCGCTGGAGGATCGACGCACGTTGACCATCGGATGCTTCGGCACGAGCATCACGGAACACTTCGAAGCGTTCAGCCCGCAGATGGCGTGCCAAGCCGGGCTGCCCCCGGTCGGGTCGACCGTCACGGTCGAGTCCTGGCAACGGCGGGGATGGGTGCACCGTCTCGCCTTGGCGCTGCGCGCTGCACGCCCCCATGTGACTTTCGACGTCCGCAACCACGGCGAGGGCGGAGCCACGAGCCGCGACATTGCCTCCCTCGTTGCTGCCGACCGGGCCACGACCGGCACCGACTACGACTTGGTCGTTGCCGAGATGGGGATCAACGATGTCTGGCGCCGGTTCCAGGGCCGATTGTCCGAGGCCGTCGACCTGCAGGAGTACACCAGGAACATGGCACGCCTGCTGAAGGAGCTGGGCGGCTACACGCGCCGGATCGTCGTCCTCGCGCAGACGCCCTTCGGACCCGTCCATGACCCAGTGACCGTTACCGAGATGAATGTTGAGCTCGCCCGGTACAACGCGGCTGCGCAGGAGGTCGCAGTCGCGCACGGGGCCCTGTTCCTTGACGTGTGGACTCCGCTCACCGCGGCCGTCCGACTGCTCGGCTCCGACGGGACGGACAGGGTCTGGAGCGACGGCGTCCATCTGTCCGAGCTGGGCGACACGGTGGTACTCCAGCAGGTCGAACGCTTCCTCGCCGAGCACAGGATCCTCGAGGACCTCTTGGACTATCCGTTCCTGGAGCGCGAGCGCGCCTTGGCTGTGTACGGTCCGTTGTTCGCCCGCCACCGACTCGCCGACGTCTGAGTGCCGCCGCACCGAAGGCCAGGTTGGGGGTTCAGCCGCTGCTATCGTCCGTGAACGGGAAGATGGTCCGGGCATGGAGCCACTCCTCCAGCCGCGAGGCGACAGCCGCGGACATGGAGGCCTCGGTGCGGGGAGCCATGGTGCTTATCTGCCAGCTGACCCAGTGCTGGGCGAACACTCTTTCGTCGTCGTAGGTCCGCTGGTCGTCCTGGTCCAGGGCGTAGACCCTCAGCGGGTCGGCGAAGTAGGTCGTGATCCAGAGCGGCTCGGCCGGCAGGACCCAGACCGGTTCGTCTGCTTGCGGCTCGACGGCCTCAAGCAACGCATCCAGGGCAGCGACGACCTCGGAAGATCGATGCGCGGAGGCGAAGTGCGTACGGACGATTTGCTCAAGGTGGGCCGGGTCGACCACGACCACCTCCGCGGGCAACTCGGCGCCGCCCGGCATCACGCTCACCGGGTCATCCGGGCGCGGTGCTGCCAATGTCTCGGGAAGCGGCCCAAGCCGGGGGCATTCCAGACGCGTGCCGGGTCACCGCCCAACCAGCGCCCGCCCCGTCGACCGGGTTGGAGGTCGGTGCGCGTCGGCGGCGCTGTGATCTGGCGGTTCATGGTGCTCGGCTTTCGCACTCGGCTCATGGCGTCGCCCGGGTCGGGCTCGACACATTGTCCCCCGCCCCGGATCCAGGGCACGGGTGACCCCCGCCGACTGGGCACGGTGCCGGCGGCCCCGGGACAGGGAGCAGCGTGTGCCGCATGGGGAATCACCCTTGGCCCTGCCTCCGGGGGCCTACGATGGCTGTCGGATCACGGTTGCTGTGCAGTGTGACGGCGATCGCAAGCACAGGGGACACGGTGGGCACGGATTCGGGAGCCAGGGTGAGCGGCCGCTCCGAAGGACGGTTGCGGAGTCCGGCCGGGGCGGCTGCTCTGATGGCCAAGGCCGCCGCGGAGCACGACGGCACCGCCTTGTGGAAGGCCATGCAGCCGCCCGAGGGGGTGGGTGATCGGCCGGGCTGGCGGCTGGAGACGGTGCGCGAGCAGGCGGACATGCTCGCGACCGCGTACCGCCTTCCCGATGACGTCGGCCGCCACCGGATCGAGCAGACTGTCGAGCTCCCTCAGCTGGCCGATGTGCGAATGCGGGCCCTTGCCGTCGATCTGCTGTTCGAGGCCCGCCGTACAGGCTCCTGGTCTGCCTCGCCCGTCGAGGAAGCCTTGATCGATGTCCTGCAGCACCCCGAGTTGCGTCTGGCGTTGCCGACCATGCTGGCCATGGCCATTGCCCAGGCGAGCCAGGGGCGGTCGGTGTGACCTGTGGCGGCGTGTCTCGGCCCCTCGTGTGGTTCGCGCGGCGTCGCCGCTTGCAGTGGCTGGTGGTCTCGCTTGTTGCCGCGACGGGTTTCGCCGAGCCGAGCGCGGAATCCGATCGGACCCCATGGAGTCGGAGCAGCCTCGTGATCGAGCCCGTCATTCGCAACTCCGCCAAGGCTGTTGTCGTCCACGCGGGCCGCGTCCTGTTGCAGCAGACCGAGTGGGGAGGCCAGAGCGTACGCTTCCTGCCCGGCGGCGGGCAGCATCCTGGTGAACCGTTGGCGCGGACCGTTGTCCGTGAGGTGCTGGAGGAGACCGGGTTGACGGTCCGGGTCGAGCGGTTGTTGTGGCTGCGCGAATTCGTGAACCGCCCCTGGGGGAGCAACGGCGCGAGCCCGCCGGCCACCCACAGGGTCGAGGCGATCTTCCTCTGCCTGCCTGTTGGCGAGCCCGGCGCCCTCGGCGGCCCTCTGCCCGACGAGTTCCAGACCGGGCTGGAGTGGGTGCCGCTGGAGGCCGCTTCCTGGCCCGGCACCAAGCTGCTGCCGATCGCCGTCCGCGATCGGATCGCCGCCCTGGCCCACAGCGTGCCGGGCTGGCCTGACCCGTACCTCGGGGACACGCCGTGATCCCGGGTGGTCGCCTCGCCTGTTCGCCCGATCGCGCGGTTGGCCGACGGGCCGTCCGGGCTTGGGCGGCTTCGGTTCAGCGGTGACGGCGTTCGGTCCTCTGGCGGCTTGGTCGGGCCGGGGCGACGTCAGGTGCGACGTGCGTGGTCGGCGAGTTGGTCGGCGAGGACGGAGTAGAGGTCTTCGCCGTGGGCCCAGCGTTTGAGTTCCGGGCGTCCGACCAGGGCGATGTTCTGGCTTGCGGCGAAGTCGACGGCGGGTTGGCTGAAGCCGTTCAGGCCGACGACGACGGCGAAGTCGGCCCGGTGAACAGGTCGGGCGGTGCCGTTGAAGGTCTGGAGGGCTGGGGAGCCGACGCGTTGCTTGTATCGCTTGCACTGGAGGATGAGCTTTCTGCCCTGCTCGTCGTAGGCCTCGACGTCCGCGCCCAGGTCTCCGCTGCCACCGATGCGTCGGGCGTGGTGGAAGCCGTCTCGGATGAGAAGGTCGGCGCACATGTGCTCGAACGCGGTCGGTGACATCAGCTCCATCTGGCGCATGCGGTAGGTGAGCCGGTAGGGCAGCGTGTCCGCCTCTTGGGGTCTGTCGTACTCGTACTCCTCCGGGAGGGAGTCGAGGTAGCCTCCGGCGTACCACCAGCGCAGCGTGAGGCCGACCAGGAGCAGCAGGGCGGCGGCGATCAGGCCGCACCACCAGGGGTGTCCGTTGATCCATGGCCAGACGGTGGTGTTGAACCAGTGCGGCACATCAACGGTGATCCAGGTCCAGAGGATCTTCGCGAGAGCGAGGAACAGGATGCCGAGCAGGATCGCTTTGAGCGTCGGGTCCAGTGAGCCGTCTTCGTCCAACACTGTTGTCCCCCTGGTGAGCTCGAGTTGTCGTTGGTGCGCTGCAGGCTGAAGCGGTTGGCGTCAGTTCTCGGTCTAGCAGGGGGTGCCGACAGGAGCGGCGGGAAGCCGCGGGTGCCGGTTGGGGCTGCGCCGGTATCCGGCCACAGGATGCGGGGGGCTGGGTCTGGGGCCGGGCAACCGGATCTGAGCTGGGAAGTCTTGGCGTCGAGCCCGGGCGGAAGGGAGGTCGACGCGTTCGGGGCCGCCGAGCCGCGGTATCCACTGCGGCGTCTACCTGCGGTTCGGTTCGCCGGCTGCCGGCACGGGAGGGGTCGAACTTGGCGGAACTCTGACATGAGCCGAGGTGTCGTCTTGTTGGCGGTCGGCGCGGGGCGGGGCGGGGCTGCAGGGGGTTTCCGAGTGGGCGCCCTGGGCGGCGCCCGACCGTACTCCTCGATCCTCGGCGCGAACGGCTGGACGGCTCGCATGAGTTGCCCGGGCCTGCCGGAGGAGAACCTTGCCAAGTGATTGAATTTACTGTAGATTAATACTTGTAACGTCGAGCGCCCCGGAGGCCCCGTGAACACTCTGCCCCTGACCGATGTCCAGCTCAGCGCCGTCGCGCGGACCATGCTCAGCCTGGGCATGATGCACTTCGTCGAGCAGCCGCCCGCACCGCAGCCGATCGCCGGCCGTGAAGCCGAGTCGCGGCTGGCAGAGCTCGGGGCGCCCAACATCGTCTTGGACGACGAGCTGCGCGCCTTCGTCAAGGCGCGCGAGGCGTTCCTCGCCTGGCACCCGAATCAGCCTGTCTCGATCAGCGCCCACAAGTTGGAAGCGCCCGAATGGCTGATCACCGCGAAGGAGGCAACCGCCGCCCTGGCAGTCCTGGACCGCGTCCAGGCGAAGGTCCTGCGGTCGGTGCTGAACATGAACTTCGCCCCTGGCGAGGTGGACCGGGAGACCTGGGACGACTGGATCAAGGTCCTGCAGGGCAGCGGCCACTCCGGCTTCCCGATCCACATCCGCGACTCCGCCGACCCCGAGACCTTCACCGTCGCCGAACTCCTCCTGGACCGCGACTACCTGAACCTGTAACCGCTCCCCGGGCGGGGAGCCCTCCCCGCCCGGGGACTCGCTGTCCCCCTAAGAAGGAGATCTGCTTTGACCTACCCCACCGCCCCGTTGTCCTCGGACACAGCCCGCTACGCGGTGAACCAGTTGGGCCGCGACTACTTCGCCGTCCGCGACCTGGTCACCGAATGCGACGTCGCCGTGCGGAGCAGCCGCGCGGCCGCCGAGGCCCGCCTCGCCGAACTGCAGACCGCCGCGGCCCCGCTCCCGGACGCCTTGACCCGTGTCCTGACGGATGCAAGAGACTGCGGGGAGACCATCGTGTGCGAGGCCATCGGCGAGGACATGGGCCGGACCCTGCTCTACCTGCCCCGGCACCTCGGCGACGACCTGCCGTGGGTGATCGCGTGCACGACCCGCCGTTACGCCAGTCACCAGTGCAGCATCCGCGCGATCAACAGCAGCGACTAACTCCATCCTCGGCCGCCGCGCTGCGGCGCGCGGGGCGAGCGCGGTTTCCCGGACCGTCGCCACGACGTGCCGCCTTCGGAGGTAGGTCCTCGAAGGCGGCCGCGCGTTGTCCACCTCGTCGGCCAGGACGCCCCTCCGCCTGCGGTGCCGGCGGCGGAAGCGATGGACACGACGGGGGCGGTCGAGAGCAGCAGGCGGGCTGAGGACGATCGCCCGCCCGGGCGGTGGGGCTGCCGAGTTGGCGGTCCCGGCCGTGGACGTGGAGCCCGTCGGGGGGAACGCTCGGTCTGATGTCGTGCCTGCCGCAGGGCCGGCCGCCTTGGCGGGTTCCGTTGTCGGGGAATGACGAAAGCCCCGGCGGCGGCCAGGGCTTCGTGAAAGCAGACCTCCGCGGGGGAGGACTACACGATCGAGTTTAGGGGTGAAGCGGATTGACAGCTACGGAATTTGAGAGCCGCGCCCCTGCTCGCCCCGGCGGCAGGCGGACGTCTTGGTACTCGCCGGCACCCCGTTCACGGCGCGTGGGCCCCGCCCCTCGCCTCTGTTCGGCCCGCCCCGGCCAGCTCGCGCGTGAAGTACTCGGCCGCCAACTGCTCCAGCCCCTGGTACACCTGGGTCGCCCGCTCACTCCGGGCGCTGCCGAAAGCAGCCCTGTCGGCGGTCACCAGAGCCAGCCAGTGGCGCGGCTCGGGCTTGCCGCGCTCCAGGGCCCGGAGCGCGAAGAGCAGGTTCCGCTGTTCCTTGGCCTTCAACGTGCCGGCCACCGGTGTGACCAGTCGGTGCGCTCGCATTCTCAGTTCCGGCTGCAGCTGGGCCGGGATCCCGGCCCACACCGGGTGTGTCACGTCCGGCACGGGAAGTCCGGCCAGGACGCCGGTGGAGGCCGTACTCGCGTGGGACGGTTCCGCATCCGCTCGGGCCCCGGCCGCGGGGCGGGTACTCGGCCGCGCAGCGCTAGCCGGCGCGGTTGCGGCCCCGTCGAGGTCGGGCAGCACCTGCTGCTGCGCCGTGATCGTCGACGGTGCCGATCGGCCGGGCCCGGACCGCGGCGAAGGCGCGCTCCCGACTCCGGCTCGCTTGCCCTTCGCGGCTGTGCGGCGCCCGACCGGTTCGTCCGGGATCGCGGCGGCGTCCCGAGCGCCGTCACCCGCCGGCGGGCTCGCCTGGCCCTGCGCTGTTCCCGGGACGGACACGGCGGTGACTTGATCCGGTGCCGGGAAGTGGCTCGCTTCCTGCCCCGCGTGTCCATCCGGATTCGCGGCCGGGCTTGGACTGGTCTGCGGATTTCCTCCCGGACAGCCGCGCTTGATGTGTGTGGCCAGCGAGGCCGGCGCTCCCGCGTACGGACAGGTGTCGCACCGCTGCCAGCCGGCTTCCTGTACCGCTGCTTGGACGACCGACTGCTGTGGTCCGTAGCCAGCTGCCGACAGGCGCTGGGCCAGCGTGGCTCCGTCCACCGCGCGCAGCGCCGCCGCGGCGATGATGTCGTGGCCTCGCGCGAAGAAGCGGCCGATCTCCACGTCCGCTCCGCAGCCGCAGAAGCACAACCCGGTGGGGACTAGCCGTTCTTGGGGGGTTGGCGTGCTGGTCGTCATGGCGCCGAACCTACCGCCCATCCGGGCCGCGGCCCACATCGGCAAGTCGTCGCGGGCACAGACCACTCAGATGCCAGTTCGAGCAACGCCGTCATGTGGCTCTCCGGGGTCGGGGCGGGGACGGCGACGACCTCGGATCCGTCCGACCTTCGTGCTCATCGCGGCCTCCACCCGAGGAACCGACGGCGGGGGGCGGCTGGCGGGCCGTCAGGGACGGCGGCGGGAGCAACTTGCCCATCTGTTGAATATAATGTAGATTAATACATAGAGTCGTTGCGGGGGCCCACCCGGGTCCCGCCCTACTACCCGCTTGGGAGTCCCCGTGTTCAGCCTCGATGATCCCACCCCCACGGCCGAACCGGTCACCGATTCCCGCGCCCTGGGCCTGACGGCCGTTACTCCGGACGGCACCAGTGGAACGGTCCGCCTGGTCTACCGCGTCGACGCACTGGACGTGGCCCTCCTGACCTGCCGCAAGCCCGACACCGGCGCATGGACCATATACACCGAGCCGCTGGACCTGCTCGCCGTCGACGGCCGTCCGGCTCGCGTGCCCGAGTTCGCCGCCCGGCGCGACGAACTGTGCGATCTGGAGTTCTCCGTCCTGCAGGGCAAGGCCAGTGAGCAGGACGTCGAACGCTACAAGGAGGCGCGAAGCTTCTGCACCCCCTACCTGAATGCTGCTCCGGAACTGCACTGGGCCCTGATCGAGCAGGTCAAGGCCGGTGACCGCGTGCTGTATCCGCTCCAGGACCTGCACGGCACCGTCGTGGACCCTGACACGGTCCCCGGACTGGGCCTGCGGACGCAGATGCTCGTCCGCCTGGACCAGCGGCACCTGGACGAGGACCGGCTGCTGCGTGAGCAGAACCCGGACGGCCTCGCGCTGCTGCCCACCCCGTTCCTGATACCCACCCTCGGCCTGCTGTGACCGGCAGGCCCCGGCACTCGGCCGCCGGGGCCCTGCCGCACCGGAACGGTGCAGCCCACAGCAGCGCTGGCACCGCGCGGCCGTGCCAACGGCCCTCGCGGGAGCAGCCGCCGTCCTGCCCCCTTGCGGGTCAGCCGACACCCTGCTGCGCTGCCTTGCAGCACGCTGCGGGTCGGCCGCGTCCGATCGGGGCGCTGGCACCACAGTGCGGGCACGGGGCTGCCAGGAGCAGATCGCTGCTGACCGGTAGCAGCACCGCGTTCGACCGGGTCCGCTCCCACATGGTTCGGCTCAGACCGTCGGTGCCCCGGTCCAGCCGCGGGCGCGACGGCGTGCTCCACCCTGCCCGTGGGCGCAGCTCGGCGACGTTCCGCCAACCGGCACCGCGCAGGCTGGCCCCGGACTCCCCGCTCTGGGTGTAGGTGATCGCACGACGGAATCCGCACGCCGCGGCCACCCGCCAACAGCCGCCCAGGAGGGCCGAATTGGCGTTCGGCGTGCCATCAGTGGCGACGCGCGTTACCTCCACGGTCCAGCCGTCGTCCAGGGCGCGGGCCACTGGTCGGCCGATGATGGCAGCGCCGCGCAGGATGCCGTCGGCATCGACGACACCCAGGCTGTAGCGGTGCCCCTGGGGTCGCCGGTGATGGCGGTGGAGGCGGTCGACGACGATGCAGGCTTGAGCGAATGTCAGCGGGATCACGGTCAGTGCCATGCTGTGGTCCTCGGTGCCGGCTGCGCCGGAGCGGCAGCGTTCCGCTGGGCTGCGGTTGGCCGTGGTGGGTCCGTGGTGAGCATGGCTCCAGGTTGTCGGCGGACGCCTGTGGACAGGCCCCGCACGGCCGCGTCCGGGTGTCAGTCCGACGGGGGTGCACTGGCTCGTCCTCGCTGCTTGCGCGGCGCCGGGCCGCCCCGTGGCCGCCGTCGGCCGGCGCAGGCTTTCGGTTCGGTGTCGGGCCGCGGCCAGAATCCTCGAGAGTCGCGGTGTTCCGCGCCCCACCCCTCCGTGATGAGGCTCCGCGATTCACCGTCCCGGCAGGGCGCTCGGTGCGGTGGGGTGGCCGTGGCGGGCGGCAGCAGCGTGCGCGCGGGCGGGCGGGCGGGCGGGCGGGCGGGCGGGGCCGTGTCACCCCCGCCCGCCGGTGGCGGCTCAGGCTGCCAGCCCCAGGGCGGCGGTGCGCCGGTAGGTGCGCGCCCCGCCCGCCAGCGCCGGGTCCTCGGCGCGGTAGACGAACACGGGCACCCAGTAGTCGGTGCTCCGGTGACGCACCCAGGCCCGCTGCGGGTCGGTGTTGTTGTGCGCGGCCCGGTAGTGGGTGGCGACCTCGCGGCCGAACCAACTGCGGTACCCGTCGAGGAAGTCGTCCCCGACGCCGCGCTCCACGAGCCAGCTCTCCGTGGTCGTCGCCGCTCCGCTGTCCAGAGCAGCCTGCACGCGGCCGTTGAGGACGCGGAACCCGGCATCCGGAAGCACTGCGTTGAGCAGACGGACGTGCAGGGGAAGCGCCTTGACGGGAAGACCTGCGGGAGCGGTACGAAGCACGGGAGCCTCCATGAGATCGGGGGTGGGGGGTTCCTCACCCCCAACACGTATTAATATACATCCTTTTCTACTTGTGGTCAACATCATCACGCCCCTCAGATTCGGCATTTCGACTCACCTCACATGGGGCAACTCCCTTGACGGGGAGTTGAATATGATGTAGATTAATATCTATAGCCATCGCGTGCCAACCCTGAGACGAGGAACCCGTGAAGCGACAGACCCCCGCCCCGGCAGGCAACCGAGCCCGCGTGACCGCGGTTCAGGAGCGCCGCCGGTCCGCCGCGAGCGGCTTCCACGCTCCCGGCCCCCGCCGCAAGCGCGACCGCAGCGCCGCCCGCCGGGCCGAGATCCAGTTTTCGACCCGGGCGAACTGACCGACCCCCGACCCAAGTCGGGCGGGCCGGCCCCATCCGCCTCGCCCCGAAGGGAAGTCATGCCACCACACCGGGAAGAACCCCGACCGCTTCCACTCCCCCCGTTCACGCCCGCGGACTTCGAGGACCCCTGCGAGGACTGCGGAGCCCTGGCCGGGACCTACTGCTCCCCGGACTGCGACTCCGGCTACAGCGCGGAGGACGCCAGGGCGCAGGCCCTGCGCCGCGACCAGAACGGCCGTTGAACCGGACCCGCGGCGGCAGGCCCGGCACGACCCCGAGCACAACACCATCCCCCAGCACGCCCCCGGGCCGGCCAGCCACCCCTGGCAGCAAGGAGCTCCATTGATCTACGTTCCCGACGTCTACCTCGGCGCCACCGTTCCCGCTGACATCCGCGAACTGTGGTGGCGGTGGGAGGGGGTCCGCTGGCGCGAGATGGCGTACTCGGCCACCAACAAGCTCTTCCCGCCCGACCAGCGTTTCGGCGTGGTCCCGGCCGACGGCATGTGCGCTCTCCACATCCGGTTCTGGCGGGACTACCGCGACATGATGTTCAATCCGGTGACCGGCGACCGCTGGCCGGGGACCCCCGGGTCGCCCTTCCTCTACGTGGGCCACAACATGGAGCGCCTGCGCGAGGAGCGCCGCCGCGAGTGGGACGAGAAGGCCTCGGCGCAGATGCGGCAGATCGAGACGATCTGCCTGTCGGGGCGTTCACCGCAGTGCGCCGGCGACCGCACAAGCCCCAGAGCGGGCAGCTGACCCGGCCTGATGCGCAATTTCACCGGTCCAGGGATTGCCAAAGGCTCTAATTTCATGTATATTAATACATGAAGGGGCTGGAGTCGCCGCCCCCGCCCCGGAGGTCGCCCCTTGCCCCTTTTCGCTGTTCGCGCCCAGCTCACCACTGTCCTGTACGTCGACGCCGCCTCCCCCGCCGCAGCCGTCCAGGAAGTCCGCGAAAACGCGGGCGGCGAGTTCGACCTGCAGAGCACCACCGGCTTCGGAGCGCAGCTCAAGGCCGCGTCGCTCGCCGACTCCCGACACCTGTACCCCCGGGTCCTGGACGTGGACGGAGAGGATACCTCCACGCTGCACCTGAGGTGGGTCGCCCTGGTCGGAGGCGACGACGCGATCGGAGTCTTCGCTCTCGCCGACGGAACCCCCCTCGCCTCCATCCACAACGACGGGCTCCTGGGCACGGGAAAGCTGTGGTCGGTCATCTCCGCCCAGGGCGAGATCCTCGCCCTGGGCGTCCACCACGGCACGGCCCTGCGTCGGTTCTTCGAGGCGACCGCCCTTCCGGAGAGCTACGGCATCAGCCGCCCCCACCACCACGCCGCCGCGTAGTCCCGACCGCCTCGAACCACCCCTACCCGCGGTGCGTGCGTCAACTTCGCCGCGCGCACCGCCCCCTTGACGCGCCATGAGAGAAGGACGCCCTTGCCCAAGCAGAAACTCGGCTTCAACTTCCCCTTCCGGGGCGAGCGAGCCAACAGCGGCCCCGCTCAGAGCACTGCCGCCTACCACCGGCCCTACGTCTACGGTGCCAGCGACCCGGCCACTCGGCCGGTGGTCGACGATGAGCGCTACTTCCCCACCCCTGAGCCGGGTGAGCCCAACGACCCGCCCTCCACCAACCTCCCCGCCACAGTCCTGCCCCCGACCGATGCCGACGAGGTGGACCGTTCGATGCTGCTCATTGCCCGTCGTGGCGGCAAGTCCTCTTCCCGGCGCCAGCGGCGGTTCCCCACCACGGTGGAGGGGCAGCTCGCCGTCCCGCGCTGGGCAGCGGCGGGCTTCGACAGCTTCTGGGTGGAGTTCGGCTCCTCCGGACTCGTGCACTGCGACCTGGGACCGGACGGCACCCTGGTTCCCCGCGATACGCGGTGACGTCGACCCGCGCACGACGGTGACCCCCGGCAGCCTCTCGGTATGCGGGGCACCGGGGAATCGCGGCGGATCGGGTCCGGGTTCGGCCGCGCACCGGTCGGCGCCACAGGGCCACAGGCCGTTGCCTGTATCGCCCGGCCGGGTGGCGGTGTCCGAACAGCCCGCAGGGCCCGCAGCCGGATCGGCTGCGGGCCCTGCGGGCTGTTATGGCTCAGGCGACGATGCCCTGCTCGCGTGCGGCGCGCAGCCACTGCGGGTACTCGCCGAGCAGCAGCCGGTACAGCGCGTCGTCCGTCATGGCCTTCGGGTTCGCGCCGGCCGCGAAGAACCCGGCGTTGTCGATGACGCGCTGCTGCGGGACGGGCATCTCGTCCAGGCTCCGCAGGAAGGTGAAGGGGTCCTCGCCGAATCCGACGAACTGCCAGAAGATGGGCAGCCTCGACGACGACTTGATCAGCGCGGTGGTGGCGGCCCGGTCGGTGGGGGCGCCGTCGGTCAGGAAGGCCACGAACGCCGGGTCGGTGCTCCCGGATGCCTGGTAGTGCTCGATCACGGCCTTCATCGCGTCCGCGTAGTTCGTGGTCCCCATGTGGCCGAGGCCCTCGTGGATGGCCTCGATGCGGCCCTTGTAGTTGTCCAGGGAGACGTCGAACGTCTTCTTGCGGCGCAGGGCCCCGTGGGTGTGGACTTCGGTCGAGAAGAAGACGACGGGCACCACTCCGTCGTCGTCCAGGTGGGCGGCCAGTCCCAGCGTCTGCTCGGCGAACCTCTGGAGTGAACCGTCCCGGTAGAAGGGGCGCGTGGAGCCGGACCGGTCCAGTACGAGGTAGACCGGCCCGCGCTCACCGATCAGGTCCCTGTCCTTCAGTACGACCTCTGCCGACTTGTAGAGGTTGATGAGGTGGGGTGCGGCTACGGCGAGCTGGTCCACGCTCAGCGCGGAGGTCTTGGTCAGGTTGATCTCGCTCATGGCGTCTCCAATGATCAGGGGTGGTTCTCCCGCCGGCGGTGTTCTGCCGGCGGTCGGCTCGACTGTGGCCGGTTGGGCCTGTGGACAGTGGGGCGGTCAGCTGCGCGGCAGCTCGGGGCCGAACTCGGCGACCAGCGCGGCGAGGGGCACGCGCCGCCAGGCCAGGGAGCCTCGGGGGTTGCGGAAGGCCTCGTCGTAGTGCTCCGGGTCGCGCCCGGCGGAGGGGTAGTGCTCGATCACGCGGACGCCGTCGTGGGGCCACAGGGCCTGGATCGCCTGGTGGACCTGGTGGACGGCGTTGGTCACGCTCATGCCGGGCCCCTGCTCGGTGACGATGCAGGTGACGTGGCCCGGGCCGGTGCGGAACGCGCGGAGCGATCGCACCGCTGCCCCGGTCGCGGCCTGGTAGGTGAGGCGGTCGTGTTCGAGTACCCGGGGCCAGGGGCCGCCGGAGTTCCGGCCCGTCGTCTGCGCGGTGTTGCGGGGTGGCACGCGGGGTCCTCCAGTTGTCGGGTGCGGTCCAGCCGGCGCGGTGCTGGGTCCGCGCGAAGGCGGATCGGTGTTCCGAGGTGGGTACGGGGAGCGCTGGCCTGGCACAGGTCGCCACCGGGGTGTTCCTCGGCCCGCCCGCATCGCACGGGCCGATCGGAGGGTGGGGACGTACTGCTCGCCGCGCTCGTGCTCGGCGCAGGTGCGGAGGGCCGTCGCATGGCGAGCCCGGCGGCGGCAGGGTGGTCGCGGGCGAAGTCCAGGGCGTGCCCGGGAGGGGCGGGCCCCTCCCGGCGGGGGGACGCCGGAAGGGGCCGCTTGGGTCTCCAGCACCCGGGGGAGGCACGGAGGAGCACCGACTCAATCGGTGACACTTATAGTGTATCAATGCTTCTATCTCAGAACAACTTATAAGCGCGCTTGCCGGGATTCAGCCTCGCCCGCCGCGTCCGGACCCCGAGGGGCTTCCGTGTGATCCCGTCAGAACATCGACCTTGCCCACGTCTTGAAAACAGTGTAGATTAATACTATCCAATCCAGGGAGTTGCCCTTGCGAACTACCCGTACAGCCCTGCAGTTCGCCCGCCTGCTGGCCACCGCCCTCGGTCCTCAGTGGAAGGCCGAGTCCGCGGGCTCGACGCGCCGCGCGCACGTGGAGTCAGCCGACGCGGCGCTCGAAGCGAGGGTTGACCCCGAGACCCGGGCCGTCACGGTCTCACTCATCTCCACCTGGGGCAGCCGGGCCGAGCCGGACGAGATCCCTGCCGCCGTCACCGCCACGATGGACGACCCGGCTGCCACCGCACGGGCCGCGGCTGAACGGATCGTGGCACCGTGGCAGGCCCTGGCGGCCGTCCGCTCCGGGCGCGTCGAGGCGATCCGCGAGGCCGGCGCCGAGTTCGCCGTCAGGGCGGCCGCCCATTGCGGCCCCAGCGCGACGGTGTCCCACGGGAGCATGCCCGGCATCGCGCAGGTCCGCTGGGACGCCGGGGCCCTCCACCTGCACACCGACCGGGCCGGCGAGATCTACGGCTACGAACTGACGCTGCGTGACCTGGACGCCCCCACCATCCTGCGCGTACTGCAGGCGGCCCAGGGTCCCGCCGCACTTCGACCCGATCCGCTCGAAAGCAACCCAACCAACGCCCCCGGCCGAACCGCCGACCACCGGTAGGACCCCGGAGCAGCCCGCGTCCGTTTGCGCCCACCCCGATTCGACCTGCCGGCAAAACCTGCCCGGCCTGCCCCGCGGTGGGCTGCGCCGCGGGCTGATCGGCGGAGAGCACCGGGGAGGCGGGGTACTCGACAGGCCGCGCACCACCGGCCCGGAGGGCACTCCCCCGGGGGCGGCGACCCCGGGCCGGCCGGTTGAGCAGCGGCCCGCTGACGGCTTCAGCCGTTGACAAGCATTTAAATTAGCTGTAGATTAATACTTGTTGGCGCAGTCGGAGCATAGGAGTAGCCATGACCCCCACGAACGACACCCGGGCCCGTCGTCTTGCCGTGATCGCCGCACTGGTGGCGTACATGGACCGCACTGACGTCGAGACCCTGGTCGAGCAGCTGGCGCCGACCCGCGCCCACGACTCCCTGAAGGCCGACCCGCGCGCGCTGGCCGATGTGCTTCGCCGGAGCGACGCCGACAGCCCGGCGGCGGTGCTGCTGAGCGGCTACGACATCGCCCGCAAGGTCTTCGGTGCGGCGTTCCTCTGATCCCTCGGCACTGCTCGCTTGTTCTGTATCCCCTGAGCGATCTGAACCAGATCCGCCGCAGCCCGAAGGAGGCCGAGCCCATGGCACCGCTAGCGAGTGACGACGTTGACCCCTATGCGCACTTCACCCAACACCGGCTCCGCCCCGTCCCCGACTCTCCCTGGCTCGGCCAGACCGTCCGCGGCCCCTACCGCAGCCGATCCACCGTCGAACGCGTCTACACCACACCCTTCGGCGTGGATGTCGCCCTCTGCGTCAACCGGGCGAGTGGCTTCGACACGCTCCGACTGGAGGTCACCGACATGCTCTCCACTGCCGAGCGCCCCGCCGCCCAGCGCACGGCATACCTCCGCAACTACCGTCGGCTCCTCAGCCTCTACGGCACCCTCAACGAGGGGAAGGCGACCGGGCGGACGCACCTTGCCATCGAGCGCCGGGCAGCCTTCTACGAGCAGTTCTGCAACGCCAAGATCTACATGGAAGCCGTGCTCCTCGAACACGTCCAGGCTGGCGACCACGTGGTGAACGGCCAGGGCATCCAGATGACCGTGACCGATCCGGAATCCGCGAAAGACGAGCTCCGGGGCTGGCGCACCCACATGCGGGTCGAACTCACCCCCCAGTTCCACCGCTTCGCCAGCACGTGGGGCTGGGCCGAGGGCCAGCACACCTGGCACATTCGCCACGACGGGTGGGGCCTGCTTCCCACCCTCGGCCTCATCTGATCGCCCCGCAACAGATCCGGACCAACTCACCGGGAGTTGGCGTTGCCGAGCGGCTCCGACATCGGGCGCAAGGCCTTCGGCGCGGTGTCCCTCTGATTCTCCGGTTTTGTTCCGCATCCATCTGAAGGAGCCTGCCCTTGACCGACGCCCCCCACCTGCTTCCTCTTCTTCCGCCGCTGCCGGACCCGGTGGGCACCGACAACGGCTATGACTGGATCGAGCTGCTGGTCCTGAGCGGTTGGCGCGAGGTCGCCGGTCTGGGCGGCGGGCTCCTCGGGGACTGGCCCGAGGAGGTCGTGGCCGTGCACAGCGACCGCCGGCGCGGGGTGTACGGGCTCGCCGTCTACCTGTGCGGTGACATCACGATCCGCGCCTTCGCCGATCCGGGCAGCCGCCTCGCCGCCGCACGCGGGCACCTGCGCCCCGACAGTTGACCATCCATCCGCTCCACGCCCCTGTTCGCCGTCTCGAAGGGAACCGCCCTTGACCATCTCCGTCTCACCGTCCGTCCTGCTGCCCCCTGTTCCCGATACCAGCGCGGACGAGTGCGGAGACGACTGGATCGACCGGCTCCCGGGTACCGGGTGGACCGAGATCGCCCTGTTGAGCGATGTCCACGTCGGTCTGTGGCCGTTCGAGGTGGTGGCGCTGCACACCGATGCGGAGCGCGATCGCTACGGCCTGGCGGTGTACCGGATGCACGACGCCAGCGTCGAGGTCCGCGCCTTCCCCGACGCGCGCGCCCGCAACACGGCCCTGCTGGCCTACGCCAGTCCGCAGGGGGCGGACCCGCTGCGCGGCGACGACGGCCAGGGTTCGGCGGACAGGACCAACGCCGCGGTCCGCTGGCGGCGGCCTCAGTTCCGGGGACGCGAGGGCGAGCTGGTCCACCTGGCCCAGGCCGCGCGGCTGGTGGGCGTCAGCCGCGCGGCGGTCTCGCAGTGGGCCAAGCGCCACGACGCCTTCCCGGAACTGGCGCTGGAGGCGGGCTCGCCCGCCCGACCGACGAAGTTCGTGGTCCGCGAGGAGTTCCTGGCGTTCGCCCGTGTGCAGTTGGCGCCGGACTCCCGGCGCACCGGGCCGCGTTCCCCCAACCGGCCCGCGGCGGTCGTCGCCGCCGAGCAGCTGGCCACGCTGCAGCGCCGGATCGAACGCCTGGCGGCCAGGCGTCAGGCCCTCGCCGTCCAACTCCGCGCCACGGACGGACTGCTGCGTGCCGCACAGCGCGAGCTGAAGGATGCCGCCGACCAGTGGGCCTAGGTCCGATCGCCCCGGTGATCGAGAGGTCCGCCCGCACGCGGGCACATCCGCTTCGGGGTTCGACTCCCCGCGGCGGAACGCAGGGGGAAGTCGCGGGTTCAAGTCCCGCCACCGGTCCCATCGGGCACCGGTGTAGCTCAGCTTGGCAGAGCGCCCCCGGGTAGGGGCCGGCGAGTCGCGGGGAGACCACGCGCCGCGCGCCGGCCCCTGTTTCATCCCGTAGCCGAGGGGACCAGGGCACCGCAGAGCCACGGTCCCACCCCCACCGGATTACCGCGCGCCGCCGCGCACATCCACCGCACCCCACCTGGCCGGCCATCGAACGTCCCGGCCAACCGACTCTTGATCGAATGGAGGGCACCGATGCCCAGGAGTACGACGACCGCAAACGGTTCCGCTGACGGCTCGCTGCCGCAGGTCACCCGCTCCATGGCCATGCGGACCGTGAACTCAGGCGCTCCCGAACTGATCTCAGCCGATCGGGCCGCGGCCGAGATCGAGGGCGCACGGTCGGCCGGGAGGCACGCGGTGTCCGTGATGAGGCAGGACCGGCACGGGTGCGCCACCATCGCCTACCGCGACACCCGGGGGCTGGTGGAGCTGCGCCCGGCCACCGGCGCCGAGGCGGCGCGGGGCGTGGCCGAGCAGCGGTTCGCCCGCGGTGAGGCGGTTGTGGTGCGGGCGGTGCACTACGACCCGGTGACGCGCCGGCACACGGTCCAGCGCGGCTTCCTGGGCACGGTGGTCGGGGTTGTGTCGGGGCGCTACCGGGTCGCGGACCTCGGTGCCGGCGCGGTCGGGGAGTACTCGGAGCGCGAGGTCCTGGCGGAGGCCGCATGGCCGGGGGTGGTGGTTCCCGGGACGCAGTGGGTGGGCTTCGAGGAGCTGGCGGTGGGCGATGTTCTGGTGCGGGGGCCCGGTGGTGAGCAGCGGGCGCTGGTGCTGCGTCCGGCTGAGGACTACGTCGACTTCTTCGGGCGGCCGATGCGGCGGCTGTGGTGCCAGGACCGTGACGATGCGGCACGGTGCGGCTGGGTGCCGTTCGGGCCCGGTGGGGTGACGCGCCGTCTGGTGCCCCGGCGAGGGGCGCGGGAGGGTCTGCCGGTGCAGGGGCAGGTGTCGGCGTGCTCGGTGTGCTGGTCGCCGATCCTGTGGCTGTTCGAGGGGCCGGAGGCGGAGTCGGGCGGTACGCGGGGTCGGTGGGTGGACCAGCACGGGTGCGGCACCTGTCCGGCGGTCAGTGGGGACGCGAGGACGTTCCCTCACCTGCCAGCCTATCAGGAGCCCGACCCGTTGGAGCGACGGTGTGCGGCGGCGGCCGAGGCGGAGTTCGGTCGGATCATGGACGCGGTGGCCGTCGAGGACAGCAACCTGGTCCTGGCCGCGCTGCTGCAGCGTGCCTGCGACCTCGCGCCGGCCCTTGGGGCGGACGCTCCCGGGGGCGAGGCGCTGCGGGCGGCCCTGCACGCGGCGGCGGGCACCAGCCACCTGGTGACCGGTGCCGCGCTGGCGGTCCTGGTGGCGCGTCTGTGGCTGGACGGAACGGTCTGCGGGGACCGGCGGGCGGCGGTGGCGGGCGCGGCGGTGGCGGATTTCGGCGTCGAGGCGGTGCGGTCGGCGGTGGCCGCCGCCCGCGAGGGCGGTGTGGCTCTGGCCGTCCTGCCCGAGGGATGGCCGTGGCGGACCAGTGCGCGCGGTTTCGGGGTCGCCGGGGTGTTTTTCACCGCGCCCTTCGGTGAGCCGGTGCGGGCCGTGTGGGTCGAGGGTGGCCGCGAGGACGAGACGGGTCTGAGCTGGCGGCGCGTGCGCGAGGTCCGGTCGCGGCGCAACGGCCAGCTGGAGCAGCTGGCCCGGGTGCTGGCGGCGGCCGGCTGGACGGTGAGCGTCGAGGTGAGCGCGGCCGCCCGAACCCGCCGCGTGGTGGCTCTGCTGGCGGCTCCGCCCCGGCTGCGGTGACCGGGCCGGGGATCGCCCGGAGCGCCGCCGTGGTCAGGGCGACCCCCTTGCCCAGGAGTTGAAATTAGTGTAGATTAATACTTGTTGGGGCGGTGAGCAGGCCCTCCCCGGCACCAACTCACCCCTGGAGGCCCCCGTGACCGTCATCGACATGCGCCCGCTGGCCCCCCTCCAGGACACCACCGAGCTGGACGAGTTCGACCTCATCGAGTGCGACCGCTGCGGACTGCTCTCGGTCCACCTGGACGACGACGACCAGGGCCACGAGAACGCCGCCGACGAGGGCTGGCACATCTTCAACCGCGACGAGTGCCACTGCCCGCTGCTGTGCGGCGACTGCGCCCACGACTGGTGCGAGGCCGCAGACAACTCCCCCCGCCTGATCGGCATGCGGGTCGTGGGCTGAACGCGCCCCCCGCACCCCACCCCCCTTGGAGGACCCACGCATGAGCGACACCGCCGACTACCGCCGCGACCGCATCCGCGCCCTGCTCGCCGACGCGCCCCGCGAGCGGCTCGTCGAGGCACTGAGCGAGATCCTGGACGTGACGACCACCGCGATGACCCCGATCAGCTACGACTCCTACGGGATCGGCGGCTGGCGCTCCGACGACCTCGTACGCGCCGAGTTCGACGCCCGCACCGGTGTCGCCGAGGACGTGGACGCCGCGATCCTCATCGCCCTGACCGGTCCGTGAGCGGACCCCCTGCAGCACCCCGCAGGCCCCATCCCCCGCACCGGCCCCGGACCGGGCGGCGGGATGCCTGCTCCGCCCGAACCGCCGCGCCCCACGGGAGATCCCGCCGCACCCGGCAGCCCCGCCCGTCCAGCGCCGTCCCCGGAGGTACCGCCGTGTCCGACAGTCACGCCCCCGCCGTCCTGGCGCAGTTCGACTTCAGCCGCCCCACCGTCGGACTCGAGGTCGCGGTGATCATCTGGTGGGATCCGGCCGCCGGCCGCCTGCTCCAGCAGACCGCGCGCGGCTGCGCGTGCTGCTGCGACGCCGTCGCGGACAGCGACCCGCTCGACGCCGACCCCGTCACCCCCGACGAACTCGCGGAACTCCTGCGGCAACGGGACCTGAGCACCGCGGATGAGGAGCAGCCGCCGCAGTACCGGCGCGAGCGCCGCCACCGTGCACGCATCACCGTGCAGGCCGCGAGGGAGCTGCTGGCCGGGGCGTCAGCGCCGTCCAGCGCACGGACGCGAGCCCTGGTGCGGGCCGCCGCGCAGCCCGGCCACGTCATCCACCCGCTCGGCGTGACGGAGGCCGACGTCCTCATCCTGGAGACCCTGGGTCTGGCCGCCGTCCTCGACGGCTGCGGCCACGCCCCGGGCACCCCGGACCCCCGGCTCGCCCATCAGGGGCACCTGCACGTGCTGCGCCTCACCGAGGCCGGCCTGGCCCTGGCCACGGCGGCAGCACTGCGATAGCCGGCCGCCCCTTGGGCCCCGGCCGGGACGGGATCACCGCTGGCCTCCGGGACCGCGATCCGGCTGCCGGATGGTGATGAGCCCGACCCCCGCAGAGTGACGCTTATAACTTGTTAATCTGCATGTTTTCCTGTAGATTAATACTTGTTGGCGAGGCCGGAACCGGCCCCCGGCGCGGGGCGGTCCGAGCGCCCGCACCTACCTTCTGCGGACTGGAGCCCCAGCTATGAGCTGCCCTTCTGCCTCTGTGAGCCCCTTCCACCTTCCGCACCTCCACTGCGCGTGGGTCCGCCGGATCGCGTTGACGACCGTGGTGCCCCCCTTGCTGTTCGGCACCGTTCCCGCGATGGCCGCGATGGCCCTGTTCATGCTCGCGGTTGTCGGCGGGCTGTGGCTCCTGAACCTGCGCAGCGCCGCCACCGGGTACCGGCGTCGCACCACAGCCGTGGTCCTGGACGCGCTGGTGTGGTTCGCCGCGACCGGCGTACTGGCGGCCTGCACCGCCGTTCCGCAGGGCTCCGGGCCGCACCTGGGCACGCTCGCCCTGGCTGCCGCCTTCACCGCGCTGACGCAGCTGCACCGGCTGGCCCACCCCCGCCGCTGAACCCGGCACCGACCCCTCACCCCTCGAACACCAGGAGCGACCTTGGCCAACCAGAACACCGACGTGGAAGTCCACGGCTGGGAGCTGTACAACTCGAAGGGCAACAGCCAGAAGTACTACTGCTTCCTGGTCATCGGCGGAGCCGACCCCGCCTTCCTGGGCGTGCACGGCCGCGTCAACGACTCCGGCAACAGCACCCCGAAGCCGGACAGGAGTCTCCAGCTGGCGGCGACCGCCGCGCTGAGGCTGTCCAGGACCAAGGAACGCGAGGGGTACGAGGAGCAGACCCGCGAGTTCACCTCCTTCACCGTCCCGGCCGAATTGGTCACCACGGCCGCCCTGTCCGGTAGCGCCCGGGAGCTGCTGCGCCGGTTCCGGGACGCGGCCGGCGACTCCGTTGCCCAGCCCTTCCGCTCCCCCACCACGGCCGCGCCCGCGCCGCACACCGACAGCGTCAAGCCGCTGCTGGACGGCGCCCTCGCCACCCCTCCCCCGGCGCCCCCCACGCCGCCCTCCGGCTCCTGGCCGCTCCCTCCGGCGGGCCCGGCCCCGCTGGGACCGCAGCTGCGCCCCAACGGGCAGATGTACTTCCCGCGGCGCATCGGACACCTGGAGGACCTCGCGTTCCTGCGCGACGCCCGTGACCAGAATGTCGCGACCCTGCTCACCGGGCCGCCCGGAACCGGCAAGACTGCCATGATCGAGGCGGCTTTCGCGATGGACGCCACCGCCGGTCACAGCGGCCTGGAGACGCTGGTCGGCACGGGGGACACCACCGAGCACGACTTCCTGGGCACCTTCGTGCAGAACCCCCTGACCACCAGCTTCGACTGGGTGCCCGGACCGCTGCTGCGTTCCGTGCAGAACGACGTCCCGCTGTTCGTCGACGAGATCGCCCTGATCCCGCCCACCGCACTGTCGCTGCTGTACCCGCTGATGGACGGGCGCGGCGAGCTGACGGTCACCGTGAACCCCTCCCTGCCGCCGGTGAAGGTGGGCAAGAACTGGTGCCTGGTGGCCGCCTGCAACCCCGACGTTCCCGGCGCGCACATGAGCGAGGCCCTGCTGTCGCGGTTCGCCAACCACGTCCAGGTGACCACGGACTGGGACCTGGCCGCCGACCTCGGCGTGCCCACCAACCTGATCACGTTCGCGCGGAACCTGGAGACCAGGAAGTTCCCGCCCCCGATCGTGCAGCCCAAGCGGGGCGGCGGCACCGAGACCATCGCCCAGCCGAGCTCCTACTCCGGTTTCATTCCGCAATTCCGCGAGGCTCTGGCGTTCGCCGCGCAGATCAACCGCTACGGTCTGGAGTTCGCCCTGGCCGGGCTGCTGCGCAGGTGCCCCGAGGCCGACCGCGCCGAGTTCGCCGAGGCGCTGGCGATGAAGTACCCGGAACTGCCCGAGCCGATGCAGCTGGGCGCGCGGCTGCCGCAGGTCAGCCCGTGAGCACGCCAGCGGACCAGGAGTCCGCCGTACCCGCCGTCGACCCGGTGCTGGACCGCGCCCGCCGAGCCCTGGCCTGGCGGCTGGGGGGGATCGTCAACAAGCTCGCGGATCGCGACGACGTCCTTCTCGACATGACCTGGGCCCCGGAGCAGGAGAAGATCGCCTGGTTCGTCCCGGCGCTGGCCAGGGTCACCATCAACGGCAGCATCGCCCTGGAACAGGGCGTCCACCCCGACCAGGTCGACCCGCTCATTGAATCGGGCCGCCTGCGCCACCCCGTCGTGGTGGGCCTGTGCGGGCACGAGGCCGCCCACGCCCGGTGCACCCGCTGGGCCGACTGGGAACCGGGCGCGGGCCGAGCCGCCGTGCGAGCGGCGGTGATGCTGGAGGAACCGCGGATCGAGGGCCGCCACCTCGCGCAACGCCCCGGGGACCGGGTGTTCCTGCGGGCCTCCGCCGCGAACATCGTCCTGCCCCGCTCCAAGGACGCCTCGCAGCTCGCCGACCGATGGGCGGCGGCCACCGCCTCCGCGCTCGTGCTGGCCCGGGTGGACGCTGGCGTGCTCACCGACAAGGAGGCCGCGCCGGTACGGGCGCTGATCAACCAGTCCCTGGGGCGCGGCGACGCGACCCGTCTGCGCAACCTGGGCCGCAAGGCCCTGGCACTGGCCGACGGGGACCAGGCCGGCCTGCTGGAACTGGCCCGCCGCTGGGTGGAGATCATCGGAGCCGACCAGGACGAGGACCTGCCCGGCACCGGCTGCGCCGCCGGTGACCCGGACAACCCCGAGCCCTCCGGCCCCGGCTCCCCGGGCCCCGGCGGCACGACGGCCGGATCCGACCCGCTGCGGGAGGCGCTCACCCGCCTGACCGAGTCGGTGTCGGTGGACGCCCGGATCGAGACCGGCGCGCTGCCGGACCCGGCCGACGTCGCACGCCAGCAGCAGGCGGCAGCCCGTCAGGCCCGCGAGCGGGCAGCAGAGTCGGCCGCCCGGGACCTGGCGCGGGACTCGGCCCGGAGCGTCTTCGCCGCCCCGACCGAGGCACGCCAGGCCCCCACGTCCCCGGTGGTGGGCGAACGTGCCCCGACCTCGGCCGAGCGGGCCGGGGCACGGCGGCTGGGCGAGGCCCTGCTGCGGGCCCAGTTCCGCGCCCCGGTCCACGTCAACCGCCGCTCGGCGCTGCCGCCGGGACGCCTGATGGGCCGCGAGGCGATGTTCGGCGCGGCGCAGCGCGCCCTGGGGATGCCGGTGACGGCGCGGCCCTACCGGCACCGGGTGCGGCAGGTCAGCACCGAGCCGCCGGTGGTGGTCGGGGTCGCGGTCGACGTCTCGGGTTCGATGAAGCCCTACACCGAGCAGATCGCCTCGGTCGCGTGGATGTTCGCGCACGCGGCTCGGGAGACCGGGGGCCGGGCGGCCACGGTCGCGTTCGGCACGGCGGTCACCCCGATCGTCTCGCCGGACCGGCCGCCCGCGACCGTGACGCGGTTCCTGGCGAACGACGGCAACCACCGGTTCACGCAAGCGGCCGCGGCCTTGGACGGCGGCCTGGGACTGGCCACGGGATCCGGGGCGCGGATTTTGGTCATTGTTTCGGACGGATTCTGGGAGCCGTCCGAGCTCGCCTCCGGCGAGCAGTTGGTCAAGCGGTTGGTCCGCTCCGGGGCGGAGGTGGTCTGGATCTGCCTGAACCCGAGCACGGACGTGCTTCCCGGAGCGCGGAGGCTCGACGTCACCTCCGTGGCGGAGATCCCGGCGGCGCTGGGTGCCGTGCTGGTGAGCGCCCTGCGCAGGGTCTGAGGCGGGGCGCGGCGGGGCTCGTGGCCGAGGGCCGCCGGTCCCGCCCGCGGCCGCCCCGGTGCGCGCCGGCCGACTGCTCGGGCCGCGTGGCGAGGCCCCTTGCCCAAGTGTTGAATATGATGTAGATTAATACCTGCAATCGCAGTCCTGGACTACAGCCGGGCAGTGCGGCCGGGCCTCGCCCGCAACCCGATCCCCCGCGAACGGAGCCACCGATGGCCTACGACGACGAGCAGACGTCCTATCAGGTCGACACCCGCGCCCTGGCCCTCGACAGCGGCGAGACCTTCCGCGAGCTGCGCGCTGGCCGCCTCCTTCGGACCGCGGGCGATCTGCCCGGCATCCCCGCCGGCTACTTCAGCGTGGGCCACCACCAGCCGGAGCCGGACGGCTGCTGCCGGCCCCTTGAGCAGGCCGACCCCGCGACGGTGGACGCCCTGCTCGCCTCCGGGGAGACGATCCCCACCGCCACCGTCGCCCCGGCATGGACCGAGCCGCGGCCGCGGATGCTGCGCGGCCTGCGCCTGGGCGAGCTGCGCGCCCTGCTCGCCGCCACCGACCTGCCCGACGACGCCCTGGTCGTCCTGGCCCCCTCCGGCCACCCCGAGGACAGCACCCCCCTGGGCAGCCTGCACCCCATCCTCTACAGCCCCGACACCACTTGCGCGGGCAACTTCGGCGGCTACTACGACCTCAACGAGCTCGACCGGGCCCCGGCGAACGCCGCCGTCGCCCTCCAGCTGTGGGCCGAGAGCTGACCCGACCCGCGCGCCCACCGGGCCGCACCGCCCCGACGACACCCACCGGATCCGACCAGCGGACCGGACAGACCCACGGAGGCACCCGCATGCAGCACCGCCGCACCCTGACCTGGGACACCATCGCCCCGCGCACCCGCGTCGTCTTCACCCCCGCCGACGGAGCCGCGATCACCGCGCGGATCGACGAGATCGGACCGCTCGGCGAGGGCTTCAACGTCCGCCCCACCGGCGGGACCTACCAGTGGGTCAGCCGCGCCGACGTCGAGGCGGGCCGCGTCGTGCGGGCCCCCTCCCAGGTCCACAGCGCCGCCTACCACCGCGCCGAGCGCGACCACCCCCACCAGGAGGGCGACCACTGGGTCGCCGCATGCAAGGCCTGCGACTGGGAGACCGAGCCCCAGAAGGCCAAGGCCGCCGCCGAGTACGCGTTCGCGACCGGCCACCGCCGGTAGGGCACGCTCTCCGCACCTGCCACTGCCACCACAGGGCCCCGCCGGCTCCCCGGCCGGATGACCTCCGCCGACACGAGGCCACCCCGGGCGTCGACACGGAAGCCCATTGACCAGATCCATCAAAGCATGTAGATTAATAAGTTAATCGGGTGCCTCGGCCCCTTCCCTCCCTCCCCTGGAGTCCGCCGTGCAGGAAATCGCCGCAACGTCCGCCCTGGTCCCGGTCGAGGACTCCCCCTGGCTGGGTCGCCTCGCCCGCGACCTGCGCGGCGACCGGGGCATCGTGCGCCGCGTCTACCAGGTCCCCGGTGCCGTGGTGGCCGTCCTGGTTCCGGAGTGGGCAGGCCGGCCGGGCATGCCGTTCGTGGAACTCTGCGACCTGCTGCGCCTGCCGGGCCGCGCGCCGGAGGACATCCAGTACTTCCGCTGGGACCGGGGCGTGGCCCGCCTTGTGACGAAGGCACACGGCGGCACGATCTCCGCGCGCGGCCGCCACCGGCTGCAGGAGCTGACCGCGCTGATGCAGCCCGTCTACGACCTGCGCTCCATGGTCCGCTACACCCTCGCCGCCGCCCTGCGTCCCGGCGACACCGTCGCGGCCGAGGCCCGCGGAGGCCGGGCCACCGTCGTGTCCGTCAGCGACGACGGGATCGACCTGTGCTTCCACGACCGCCCGGACACCGAGGTGCGCCTGCCCCAGCTGATCCGCATCCGCTTCGAGGACGGAACCGAGACCGAGATGCCCGCCTCGATGCTCATGCCGTACTACGGCACCGTCGAGGCTCCCGCCACCCCACGCGAAGACCGCTCCGCCGAGGAGAGCGACTCCGCTGTGGCCACCCCCGAGCCGGTCTCCACGGCGGCGGACCGATTCGTCGCCCAGCAGCGCGGCTGGGCGGACTGGGCGGTGTACGACACGGCGTGGGAGCGGGACGTCTACGACACCCACGACCGCGACGACGCGGACCGCGAGGCCGCCGTCCGCAACCGGCAGGCCCTGGTCGCAGGGCCGGGCGCCGCCAAGGCGGGCGCGGGCAGCTGAGTTCCGCCCGCTCGGCAACCGGGCCCGATCACCGGGCCCGCGGGACTCGGCGGTACGGCCGGGCGCAGTACGCGCTCCGGCGCCTCGGACCCAGCCGGCCACGGGGTATCGGCGCGCCGCCGGCAGCGCCCTGGCCATCCAACCATTGATCAGCCATCAGCCCGACCCCGAGGAGGACGGATGCAAGCCCTGAAGTACACGCCCGAGGTGGTCTACATCGTCGAGCACCGCGATCTCGAGGCATTCATCGCCGAGCGGTACGGCCTGCCCTACGACCTGACCGCCGACCTCGAGTCGGTCAACGGGTCCGAGCACCTGGTCCGGGCCCATGTCAGCCACCGGGCCTGGGACCGCCCCTACGAGGACGACGGGGCGCAGCTGGTAGAGCAGCCAGGGCCGGAGCCGTCGTGGTCGCGGCGGGTGGCGGCCTGGGCCGCCGGTCAGGGGGCGGCGCCGCCGGTGCGGATGCTGCTCAGCGACTTGGCCTGGCGCGGAGTCCTGCCGCACGGCGCGTACCTGGTCACGGTGTCGTGGTGAGGCTTCCGCATGTCCCGAGTGACACTTATAACTTGTCAAAGACATGAAACACATGTACCTTAATACTTGAACCTGTCGAACCGAGCAGAGGTGGACCCGCCGTGACCACGACCGTGAGCAATGCCGCCCTGCCGCAGCCGATGCGGTTCTTCACCGGCGACAAGGTGCGCCACCTGCCCAGCAACACCACCTGGCACCGCCAGGTGGACGGACGCTGGGCCCAGGTCATCGACATCGGGTCCCCGTTCGCCGACAGCGACGCGCGGGCGGCTCTCGCCACTGGGTCCCGTCACCTGGACGGCACCCCCGACGACCAGGGACCGGGGGTGATGTTCCTGCCCCGCATACCCGCGGTCGGCGCGACGCTGCCCGGTGCCGCGCTGAGCGCACGCGAGGTGGACGAGATCGTCCTGAGGCCCGCTCCGTTCGCGCTGGCCTACGAGGCCGGACTCCTCCCCCGCGAGCTGCCCGGCACCAGCGCGCTGGACCTGGACGAACTGGTGATGCCGGTGGCCCAGGTGCGCCGGCTGCTGGCCCGGGAGCTCAAGGACCCGGACGCCACCGCCTCCTTCCACCGCATTTCGGGCCGGGTGTTCCTGCGCACCCGCACCGCCACCGGCCGCAAGACCTTCATCTACGTCCTGACCGCTCCCTGACCCTGCGGCCCCGCCAGCACCGCACCGCCGGAACGGCGAGGGACCCATGGGCTGCGGCCACACCTTCGCCGTCACGCCCAACGACGCCCGGTTCCGCGCGCTTCGCCTTCAACTGCTCCTCGACAGCGCCGTGATCATCCAGTACGTGGAGCGCATCGCCCTGCTCGAGTCGAGCTCGCCGGCGGCACCGGCTTCCACGAACCCTCCGCGCTCTTCACCGGGCGACTGTGCGCCGCCGGACCCATCGCGGCCCGGTCCGCGACCGACCGCCCGTGCCCCGACACGCCATCACCACCGAAGGACACCACGATGACGACGACCGCCACGCTCACCGGCGCCACCCTTCAGCTCGACCTCGAGAACGCACCCGAGGTCGAGCACCGCCCCAGCGTCATGCTCGCCCCCAACCAGGCCGAGATCATCTACGCCCCCGACCGTCACGGCGCCCTCGCCGTGACGGTGACCCTCAACGGCCGCACCCGCCGCAAGGACGGCCTCCTGGGCGAGCAGCCGCGCTGGGTCCGCTACCAGCCCGGCCACCTGCGAGCCGAATGGGTCCAGAAGCTGGTAAACGACAACGTCCCGGACATCCTGCGCGCCGCCCTGGAGGCCGGAGCCGACGGACAGCGCAGCCAGGCCGCACGGCGCACCGCCCTGCAGGACGCCCAGGAGTGCACCTGCGTCGTGAGCTGCGCCGATGACCCGGCCACCGCCTGCAGCCACTCCGGCGTCCTGCACGTCCACCCCGCCGGCCCGGTAGGCACCTTCGGCCCCTGCCCCGTCCACCCGGACGCCCCCGGCGACCTGTAGGCCACACCAAGCGCAGCCGATCCCACCCCAACAGACAGGACCCCCCATGAAGATCGAAGCCGCTCCCGCCGCCTCCTGGGAGACCCGCCGCAGCATCAGCCTGACCGTAGAGGACGGCCCCGTCGTGGAGATCGTGGGATCCACCCACCGGGGCAAGAGCCTCAAGGTCGACCGCCTGCGACTCATCTACGCGCCGGAGCAGGGCCGGTGGGCCGTCCAGCGGGCCTCGCTGGCCGGCCTCATGCTGCGCCGTGACGGCACCATCGGCAAGATCCAGGGCGCGGACCACTTCACCGGACGCGACGGAACCCTGCGGACCGACCTTGACTGGCTGCGCCAGGTCGCCGAGTACCACCGGCCCGTCGAACCGGCCCCCACCAGCCCCACCGAGCCGCTGACCATCGACCCCGCACCGGCCCCCGTCCCCGCCGTCGACACCGTCGACACCGACGCGGACACGCTCCTGCCCCTGCTGTAGAGGCCACCGCGCCCGCCCTGCACCGCTGCGCCCGCAACTCCCGTCCCCGACCTCCTGGAGCGACCTTGTCCGCCCATCAGCACAGCCACGACCTCACCCCGCACGGCCACAGCGTCGAACCGGCCCAGAGCCGTCCGCCCCAGGCGCCGGCGACCACCGCGTTGGAGGGCGTGATCGTCCACCACACCGGCACCACCCAGGGCTCCTTCCCGCACCACGCCGACCACCCCCTGGTCCGCGCCGCCCTCATATCGCTGAACCCCCTGCGGCCCGCCACCCTGAGCGGCACCGACCCGGCCGACAATCCGACGGCCCGCGGCTTCCTGGTGGAACCGCGCGAGACCCAGGACCCCGGACAGGCCCACATCGCCGTGTACTGGCTCGACGGCGGCTCGCACCGCGAGCAGGACGGGTCCGTACGCGAAGCCGAGGTCCTCATCCTCGCGAACAAGCTGCGCGCGAGCGGCTGGGTCGTCCAGGACGAGCCGCACGCGTTCGTCATCGCCCACACGCCGCCCGTGCTGGACCCCGACACCTACATCCGCTACCTGCTCTCGCGGATGGACCGTCCCGAGATCCGCCGCAATCCCACCGCCCTGGTCGAGTACGCCCAGGAAGTGATCCGCCTCGCCACCCTGTAGCCGTGCGGGCGGCGGCCCCGCCCGGCCGCCGCCCGCACGGCTTCCACGCCCCGGCCCCTCCCGATGCGAACCGTCCCCAAGGAGCCCGCCCCCGTGCACGACGCCACACCGATCAACCCCGCCACCGCCTGCGGACCCCGCGTCGCCGCCGCTCGCCGCCCCGTCTTCGGCGCCCTGGTCGCACCGTTCGCGGCCGGCCCCGTGCGCGCCGACGTGGCCGCCGCGATGCTGGACGAACTCGTCGCCGCCGTCCAGGCCCGGGACGCCGAAACCGTCAGATCCTTGCACAGCGCGGTCTACGACGACGCCGGCCGCCACACCGCCGACGGCGTCCTCCTGGCCGCGGCAACCCTGGAACGCCACTCACAACTCACAGCCCCCGGCCCCGGGCAGCTCCCCGACGTCGCCGACGCGCTCGAGGCGGTCGCCGGCGCGGTCCTGCGCACCGTCGCCGACTGGAAGCAGGCCCATCCCCGAGGCGCGGAGGACGGCGGCGACACGGACGGCCTGGGCAGCACCATCTTCGCCGCGGTCGCCGCCGAGGTCCTGGACCTCGTCGCAGCAGCCCGGGACCTGGCGCGCACCCACCAGGCACTGGACCGGTTCCTCGAACAGCACGCCGATCGCCGGGACCGGTGCGCCGCCGAGCTGCTGGCAGCCCTGCAGCACGCCGGCGCCGGCCTCCCGGCCGGCACGGGACACCCGCTGCCCGCCACGGGCCGCGGTCAGTGAACGGCCACGACAACGCCGGACCCACCGCCCCCGCCCCACGGTCCCGGCCCTGACCGGATCCCGCGGTGGCGACGCGCTCCCCCACCGGCCGGGCGGACACCCGGACCCCACCCTCCCCCGACGGAACGGACCACCGAGATGACGAACACCACCAGCGGCGACCGGGCGACCGGCGCCCTGCTGGGCCTGGCCCTGGGCGACGCCATGGGCGCACCCACCGAGTTCCTGACCAGCTGCCAGATCACCGAGCAGTTCGGCGCCTGGCGGTACCTGCACCTGCCCGACCCGGCCGAGGTCACCGACGACACCCAGATGACCATCGCCGTCGGCCAGGCCCTGGCGGCCGCGGGCCGACGGGGCATGAGCGCGCGGATATTTGAGGAGGAACTGCGCTGGCGGTTCATCGCCTGGAACCGCTCCGAGGACAACACCCGCTCCCCCGGGCTGACCTGCATGGCCTCCTGCCGGCTCCTGGAGGACGGACGTCCGTTCGAGGACGCCACCCAGGCCCTGTCCAAGGGCTGCGGGGCGAACATGCGGGTCGTCCCGCTGGGCCTGGACCGCTCCCTTGACGACGTCCAGCGCGCCGGGGCGGCGCAACTGCAGGCGGCCCTGACGCACGGCCACCCCACCGCGCTGGCCGCCAGCGACCTGACCGCCCAGGCGGTCCACCTGCTCGCTGCCGGGGTGCGGCCCGATTGCCTCCCGGCCGCGCTGCGCGCCTACGCCGTCGCCCACCGGGACCGCTACCTGGACAGTTGGCTGGGCGACAGGCTGTGGCGGGCGGGCGGGTACCGCACGGCCCGCCAGTACATCGCCGCCGGCTGGGACGAGGTCCTCCGGTCGCTGGAGCAACTGGACCGGGCCCTGGACCGCGGCGACATCGACGAGGATCCGTGCCTGGCTACCGGCGAGGGCTGGATCGCGGAGGAGGCCCTGGCGGGCGGCCTGCTCTGCTTCCTGCTGCTGGCCGACCAGCCCGCCAGCGTGCTGCGCCGGGCCGCGCACACCAGCGGCGACTCCGACTCCATCGCCACCCTCGCCGGGGCCTTCGCCGGAGCGCACCTGGGCCCGCAGGCCTGGCGGCCCCAGTGGGCCGAGCGGGTGGAGTACCACGAGGAACTCCTGTCCCTGGCCGCGACCTGGGACAGCTGACCCCCTGCTGGCCGGCGGATGCGGATGCGGCGCATCAGGAGGCCGCCCGTCGTCACCTGCGCCCACCGGCACACCTGGACCCGGCATGCCGGCGACCACCCGAGGAGACAAGGAGAGGGAAACGCGCATCACCACCATCACCTACGCCGGAGCGGACATCCCCGCCTGCCCGGCCGGGACCGACCACTGGACCGCCGGCGACATCCGGCTGCACTTGCGCCGGGACCTCAACTGGTCCGCGGCCCGGGGCGAGAGCACCGCCACCGGACCCACCGCCCAGAACGCGGTCAACGCCCTGGCCTACACCGAGGCCAGGGAGCGGCGCGCTGCGGCACTGGCGTCGCGTTCCACCAGGGGCCAGAACTTCGCCCGCGAGATGCGTTCCTACCTGCGCATCGGCACCCGCTCCCGCCGCTTCCAGACCGGGAGGTGGATTCTGGACGGCCACCGCGATGTGCTGACGCTGATCGCGGAGGCCCACACCCGCAGCGGCAGCACGGAGCGCAGGCGTGAGGACCTCTTCCGCTCCGCGTTCGCGGCCATGTGCGCCTGGCACAAGCACATCGACGGGTACCGCGCCCACCCCGCCCTCGTCCTGCGGATCAACTCGATGACGCCGCACCAGTTCTGCGGGCTGCTCGGGGAGATGATCGACGCCGGCGTCAGCAACAACTGGGAGGGTGAGGAGTTCTTCGCCGCCATGAACCGCCGCGCAGCCTCCGACCGGCCTGCCGCCGGGGCATCCACCGGCCAGCAGTGACGCTTATAACTTGTCCACTAGTTGAAAATCATGTAGATTAATTATTGATGGGTGCCGCTCTGGCGCCCCTGTCGAACCGGAGCCCACGTGATCGCATCGCAGACCCTCATCACGGCCAGCGCCATGTCGTCCCTGCACGACGTCCCGTGGTGGGTGCAGCTGCTGGCCGGGCTGGCCCTGCTGGCAGGCGGCCTGGGACTGAAGAGGATCGCGCAGAACGAGCAGAGCTCCATGGCGGACCTGGTAGACATCGCGGCCCACGCCATGGCGATCGGCGGCGCGATCATCGTGCTCAACGCCGTGGTCTGAACCCCGCCGGCAAGCCGTGCAAGGGGCCGCCCCTCGGGGCGGCCCGCCCGATCCGTCCTTTGATGGGAGTTGCCGTGTCCGTCGTCTTCACCGCCGAGTTCGTCCCCGCCCGGGCCTTCGCTGCGACCTGCGGCTGCCCTCAGGCGACGGCCCTGGCCCCGGACCACCCGACCTTCGAGGCCGCCGACGCCGCGGCGCAGGCCGCGAACCTCCTGCCGCGCACGGCACTGCCCGGATGCGACCTGGCCGACATCTGCCCCGACTACCCGTTGCGCGCCGAGGCCGTGGACCCCGACGCGGCGCCGGTGGTGGACGTCCACAACCGGAACGCGGAGCGGTTGCTGGAATTGCTCGGCCTGGAAGGCGAGCTGGAGGCCGCGGGAGCCCGCTCGCCCGCCGCGCCGCCGGCCCCGGACCGCTTCGGCGAAATGGACGCCGAGGCGTTCCTGGGCCGGGCCCTGATGGCGCTGGCCCTGACCCCCGAGGACGCCGGCAGCGAGGGGACCTGGCGCGGGCGGGTGTTCACCGGCGGCCGCAGCGCCGGGCACCTGCAGCGCCGCCTTCGGGAGCTTCACGACCTGGCCCAGTGGTGCGCCACCCGGGGACGAACGGTCACCTGGGGGTGAATCCTTGCGCGCGTTGACTCGACACCACACATTCAACTATTAATGTACACACAAGGCAGCCTGCTGCCGCCTCCGCCCCGACCCTGGAGTCACTCCATGACCAGCCCCGCCAGTGCAGAGGAGCCGACCGAGCAGAACATCCGTGCCCGCTTCGCCGAGCTCCCCGAGCAGATCACCCGCCAGCAGATCGCCCACGCGACCTTCCGCGCGCCCGTCAGCGTCCAGAACTGGATCAACAAGAAGTCGCTGGAGTTCCCGCCCGCGCTGAACACCGACGTCCCCAAGGGCAAGACCCAGTACCGCAGCCGCGACGCCGTGCGCGACTGGTACTTCCGGCAGTCGTTCGCCGTCGGCGAGAACCGCGGCCGCCCGGCCGGCGCGACCACCACCAGGCCCGCCCCGACCCAGACCAAGGCCCTGGACGCGGTCCGCCAGGCGTTCGCCGACCTGCCGGCCTTCGTCGACGTGCAGCAGATCGCCGACGCCACCGGGCGCACCCGCTACGCCGTGCACAACTGGATCCTCGAGGCCGGATTCCCCGCCGCGGTCCCCGACCCCGCCCTCACCGAGGAGCAGGCGGCCGAACTCAGCACCCGCGGCGGGGAACTGCGCTTCCGGGACCGCGACGCGGTCCTGGCCTGGTACGAGGACCGGTTCCCCGACGAGCAGGTCTTCGGCCCGGGCGACAGCGCCCAGGCCGCGCTGTCGATGGACGTCCGCCTGGAGCGCGTCTCGGTTCGCAAGCTCGCCGAGCTGTTCGGCGTGACCCTGAAGGGCGCCTACCTGTGGACCGAGGCCGACCTGGGCTCGGACCCGTTCCCGCCGGTCGACGACACCGCGCGCCGCGAATGGGCGGCGGTGCGCTCGTGGATGCTGCGCAAGACCGACCCGATGCCCAAGGTCGCCGAAGAGCAGCTGGAGGCGTGGATGCGGGCCCACACCGGCACCTCCATCGTGGGTACCGGCGTCGCCGACAAGCACCGGGCGACCTCGCAGGCGCACCTGGAGAAGTGGGTGCTGCGCAACATGCGGGCGAAGGGACCCGGCACCCGGGTGAAGGACCAGTACGGGCTGAGCATCGGCCACCGGGACGTGATCGAGCGCGCCCGGGTGGCGAACGCCGCCGGCCGGACGGTGAGCGCCGAGTGGGTCGCGGAGAAGCTGGGGCTGACGGCGGAGCGGGTGGCCGAACTCCTGGAGCTGACGGCCACCCCGGGGCCGGCGCCGCGGCAGCGGCTGTCCACGCTGGCACGGGACTTCGGGCTCAACGAGCCGAACCTGCGCTACCTGGCGTCCCGGTACCGCGAGGGCGAGGATCCGTTCCCGGCACCGGTGGACCACCTCTACGACGAGGAGGCGGTGCGCTCCTGGCTGGAGCGGCGCAACATCCTGACGCCGGCCGAGACACCGACAGGCCCGGAGGCCGGCGAGGCATAGCCGACCGGCCAGCCACCTGCCCGGGCACAGCCCCGCGGGCCAGGTCCCGATCGCACGCTCCCCTGAGGGCGGCACCGCACCCGCGGTGCCGCCCTCAGGCGTCCGTCTGCCGCGTGCCCCTGCCTCGGTGGGACCACGCGCAAGGCCGCCGGTCGGCGGCGCCGGGGCAGGGACACCGGCGTCCGCGCGCCGGCCCTGGCCCGGTGCGTCGCAGGGGCGCAGTCAGCCCTCGCAGCGTGCGCGTCGAGCGGATAGCGAAAGCCCCGTCGCACCCCGGGGAGGGCCGGCCCGTGGGACCGGCACGGCAAGGAGTTCAGGCACCACCCGCCAGCAAGCGTGACGCTTATAACTTGTACAAGAGGCCCATTGAGAGTACAATTATAAGCGTCAAGGGGGGTGAGTGCCCCCGCTGCTCGACGAAGGGTTGGCACCTGTGACTGCTGCCGTACTGGACATCCCCACCACCGGAATCGCCCACCGCGCCGCGGATCGCCGTGACGCCTGGACCATCCTGGGCACCGACGTGTCCGGGGCCTCCAGCGTCCGCGACGCCCTGGACCGGGCGGACCTCCTGGGATGGGACGTGCGCAAGATCGGCAACGTCACCGCCACCGAGATCACCGAGCACGGTGTCACCACCATCGCGATGCCCGGCACCTTCGCCAACGTGCGCACCAACGTGCGGACCCGCGAGACCGAGTACCTCGCCACCGTCGGCAACCGGTTCCGGCCCATCGCGATGGAACGCCACATCGACGCGCTTGAGCTCATGGCCCGCGAGATCGGCGCGACCCCCGACATGGCCGGGGCCTACAAGGGCGGTGCCCGCTCCTTCCTGACCCTGCGCCTGCCGAAGGCGGTCAGCATCGGCGGCGTGGACATGCACGACATGAACATCGCCGCCTACTTCTACAACGACGGCTCCGCGAAGGACTCGGTCAACCTTTCCCCGGTCCGACAGTGGTGCGGCAACATGCAGAGCCTGGTGATCGCCAAGGCGCAGCGCTCCTACAAGATTCCCCACCTGGCCAGCGCCGACAAGCGCCTGGGCGAGGTCTACGCGGCGCTGTCGTCCCTGCTCGGGTATCAGGACGCGTTCGTGCGCGAGGCCGAGCGGATGCTGAACACCAAGCTGACGCTGGGCAAGTTCGAGAAGGTGGTCCACCAGCTGTGGACTCCCCCGGTCGCTCCGAACAAGACGGAGCTCAAGACCTGGCAGACCCGCACGACCACGCTGCGGACCCTGTTCGACTCGGCCGACACCCAGGCGAACATCCGGGGCACCGTGTGGGCGGGCTGGAACGCGGTCGGCGAGTACCTGGACCACTACACGCCGCGCCGCAGCGACGCCTCGCGCGGCACCGCGTCCCTGGGGTCCGCCGCCCTGGCGATGAAGACCAAGGCCCGCAAGCTGCTGATGCTCGCCGCGTAGCGCCCGGCCGGGGGCCGTCCTGGCCCCCGGCCCCGGCCGTTCCCCGCCCCAGGCCAGCCGCCGACCGGCCCCGTCCGGACCCGCCGCCCCGCCCCTCGACCCCCCGGGAGAGCCCTTGGACCCGACATTCGCCCTGAGCTTTCAGAACGGCACCCGCTCCCTGAACTACAAGCTGAGCCCGCACGACCCGAACGGCATCGAAGCCCAGGACATGCCGGCCGAGATCACCCACTACCAGTACCCGCTGCGTCCCGAGGCCATGGTCGCCACCTACCTCACCCGCGACGGTGCCCCGTGGGCACTGGACCGCGTCACCGTCGTGGCCCGCCGCATCCGCCGCGACGGAACGGTGAACCCCGCGGCAGCGGCCCACAACGCGGTCTTCCGTCCCGGAAACGACTACTACGAACGCTGCGCCCCGCTGTGGCTGCGCACGTTCGTCGCCGACCACCGCGTCCCGCCGCCGCTGGCCCCCGCGGCCTGAACAGCCCTCGACCGTGGCGCCCTCGCCCGCGGTCCCTTGGAACCACCTGGCCCGGGCCGCCCGGCCCGCCGTACGCCAGCCGCGCCCCACGTCGCGCCGGTCCGGTCGGCGCGAGGGCTCCTCCCTTGCGGCTCCCGCGCCACCATCGCCGCGCCCAAGTGCGGGCAGTACCCCGCCCCTTCGCCTCATCCCCGAACGGAGAACCGTGCCCGACGACACTCCCCAGCCCGCCACCTTCACCGGAGTCCTGCGCTTCCTGGCCGACTCGGCCACCGCGGAGGACCTCGTCCGGATCGAGGCGGCCGTCAACGAGCGCCGCAAGCGGCTGGACCTGGCCCGCATCGCCTCGATCGCCGCGAAGCAGCTCGTGCGGATCGACAAGACCCGCGAGATGCGCTTCCGCGGCCTGACCGGCACCGTGCTGAGCGTCGAGCGGACCCTGATGCCGACCGCGTCCGTCCTGCTGGACGCCCCCTCGACCGCCCGCCTGCGCAAGCTGCGCCACCAGATCCCGGCCGGGGCGACCGAGTTCGCGGTGACCATGCCGCTGGGCTGCCTGTACCCCGTGTCGCCCGACGCCGGGAAGTAGGGAGGGACACACCATGCGCGCACTGACGGTCCAGGACGCAACCGCTTTCGTCCTCGACCACGCCACCACAGACGAACTGGACAGCTTCATCGCGCTGAGCGTCGCCCGCCAAGCCGTCCTGAGGACTGCGGACGCCGCACTGATCAGGGTCGACGCACACGTCACCGCCCGAAGGACTCAGCCGCACTACGCCACCGGGGTCAGCGGCACCGTCGTGTCGCTCACGCTCGGCGGCCAGGGCGAGGTGTTCGCCACCCTCCTCCTGGACGAGGCATCCGTCAAGAAGGTCTCCCGCGCCACCCGGGGCCGCTTCACCGGCCTCCTGGAGGGCATCCCGGTGCGCTCCCTGACCGCCACCCGACCCGCCCCTGGCCCCTGACCCCGCTGTTGGTGCCGCACCGCCCCGGGTGCGGCACCCGCCCGCTGTCACACCCCCGCGAAAGGATCACCCCCATGACGACCTCCACCCTGCCCAGCGCCCCGACGACCGCCGACGACTACAACTCCCTGGTCGACCTGTGCGTCCAGGCATCCGCCCACTACTACGGCGACGGGGACTCCACCCTCGACGACGCCACCTACGACCAGCTCGCCCGCTGGATCGAGGAGTGGGAGCAGGCCCACCCGGACCAGGTCCACCCGAACTCGCCGACCGGCAAGGTCGGCGGCGGAGCAGCCCCGGACGGCGACGTTCTGCACACCGTGCCGATGCTCAGCATCCAGAAGGCCCACTCCGCGCAGGACGTGGCCCGCTGGGAGTCCTCGCTGATCCGGGTGCTGAGCCGGGCCGGGCGTCGCCTGGAGGGCGGCTACGTGGCCGAGGTCAAGCTCGACGGCGCCTCGCTGGCCTGCCGGTACCGCCAGGGCCGCCTGGAGCAGCTCGTGATGCGCGGCAACCACGCGACCGGCGAGGACGTGTCCTTCCAGATCGGGAACATCCTGGGCCTTCCCACCCAGCTCGCTGAGCCCCTGACGCTGGAGATCCGCGGCGAGGTGCTCATGACCGAGGACCAGTTCGAGACCGCGAACGAACTGCGGCGTCAGCACAACGAGAAGGCGTTCTCCAACCCCCGGAACGCTGCGGCGGGCTCCCTGAGGGCGCAGAACCGCCCCTACCAGGTCGGACTCACGTTCTACTCGTACGCCGTGGTGCCGCTGGACGGCGTGCCGCTGGACCCGTCGGTGACCACGCACCTGGAGCAGATGGCCGCGATCGCCGCCCTGGGCGTGCAGACGCTTGCGGCCACCGTGGTGCCGCCAGCGGTGTACACCTCCCTGGAGGAGGTCACCGAGCGCATCGCGCAGATCGCCAAGCTGCGGCCCTCCCTGCCGTTCGGCATCGACGGCATCGTCGTGAAGGCGAACAGCCTGTCCGTGCAGCAGGCCGCCGGGTCCTCCACCCACCACCCCTACTGGTGCACGGCGTTCAAGCTTCCCCCCGTCGAGCGCCGCACCCAGTTGCTGGCGGTGGAGTGGAACGTCGGGCGCACCGGCAACGTCGCCCCGCGCGCCCGCCTGGAGCCGGTCGAGGTCGACGGCAGCGTGGTCGAGTACGCAACCCTGCACAACCCCAAGTTCATCCAGGACTCCGGGCTGAAGATCGGGGATTACTGCATCGTCCGCAAGCAGGGCGACATCATCCCGCGGATCGACGCGCCGATCGTGGAGCTGCGCACGGGCCAGGAGACGCCGATCGAACTGCCGACCGTCTGCCCGCAGTGCGAGGGTCCGCTGGACACCAGTGGCGGACGGTGGACCTGCGCGAAGGGAACCGCCTGCGGTCTGCTCGCGGCGGTGCGCTACGCGGCCGGTCGCGACCAGCTCGACATCGAAGGCCTGGGCAAGGTCTACGTGGAAAAGCTCGTCTCCTCGGGCAAGGTCTCCGACATCGCGGACCTGTTCACCCTCACCCGTGAGGAGTGGAGCGAGGCGACGGGCAGCGACAAGCGCGCCGACTCGCTGCTCCTCCAGCTCGACAAGGCCCGCAAGCAGCCGCTGAACCGGGTGTTCTGCGCGCTGGGGATCGTGCGGACCGGCCGGACGCTCTCGCGGCACATCGCCCGCCACTTCACGACGATGGACGCCGTGCGGGCCGCCACCCCTGACGAGCTGGCCGAGGTCGATGTCCTGCCGGGCGCGAACGCCCCGAAGATCGCCGCCCACCTGGCGGAGATGGGTCCGGTCATCGACAAGCTGGTCAAGGCCGGGGTCAACATGACCGAACCGACCACCACCGTGGGCAGCGGCCAGGGTCCGCTGGCCGGGCAGACCGTCGTAATCACGGGAGGCATGGTCGACGCGCTGGCCAGCCTGAACCGCAACCAGCTCAACGAACTGACCGAACGCGCGGGCGGCAAGCCCAGCGGGAGCGTCTCCAGCAAGACCACGCTTCTGGTCGCCGGGGCCAACGCCGGTAGCAAGAAGACCAAGGCCCTCGAATTGAATAGCAAGATCACCGACGAAGACAAGAAGATCCAGATCCTCGACGAAGACGGGTTCGCCGAGCTGGTGCGCGACTTCCTGGTCTGACCCGCAGGCAAGCGGCGCGACGGGCAACCGTGCAACGGCTCGCCCGCCGCAACCGGAGCCCGGCAGCTGATCTCCAGGCTGCCGGGCTCCGCCGCGCCCGCGCGACCACACAGCCCGCCCAAGCCTCGACGCCGAGGCGGGCTCAGGAATCCTCGGCCGCACGCACCGGGGACGGCACGCACCTCTCCTTCCCTGACAACGCTCCCGGCTACCCGCTGCGCTGCGGCGTCGGCGTGGATCACCGCGCAGCGTCCCCCTGGCCGGCCGCAGTCGAGCTGGCGTGCTTCGCCCCGCCACTGCGCCCGATCCCCGCCGAGTCCTCGTCCTGCCCCGAACGGGGCGCCAGCCCGGCTAAGGGCCAGGTGCCTGCGCTTCCGGCCCGGATTGCGGCGCCGGACACCAACCCCCGCCCCGGTCGGACGGCGCCCGGACGGCTTCGCGGCCCCGCTGCCGGGTCAGACACGACCAAGGGCGATCACCGATCCGGGCACTGATCCCGCTGCCGGCACCGCCGTCTCCATCCCCCGGCCCCAACCCGGCGCGCCCCTGGGGGGTCTGGGCGCGGCCTCTGTCCACAGGCCGCGCGCCGCACCGTGAACCAGCACCACCGATTCCCGGCACCTGCCGCCAGCAGTACCGATTCCGGGGCCCGGCGGCGCCGCTCCCTCCCGCACCGCGGGCCCCGCCATGCGCTCGACCACTGATCCGCCGTCCCGTGCACCGTCCCGTCCCCTCCGGAAAGGCCTGTTCACCATGGATCCGCACACCGACCCCGTCCTGCCCGCACAGCGCGAGCGCGCCCACTCGCCTCTGGTCCACCGTGTCGTCCTTCGCAGCCCTTCCCAGAGCGCGGAGCGGGTGCTGCCCGACACCCGTCGCCTGGTGGCCGGCTGGCTCGAGGACAAGTACCAGTGCGCTCCACTGGTCTCCGGGTTGCACGTCCTTCGCGACGGAGTCCGGATCGCGGTCGCGACCACGTTCGGGCGCGACGGCGAGGAGGACGCGCTGCGCCTGCAGTTGCGCGAGGACACCCCGGACGCCCTGTGGCGCACCACCGTGGTCGCCCGCCGCGGCCAGGGCCGGCGGCCCGCCCTGGTCGCCGTCGACCTCGAACGGTTTCCGCAGCGTCCCGGTCTTGGACCCGCCGCGCGGCCGCGTCTGATCCGCCAGCTCGTCGAGGAGCTCGACCCGCGCGACGGGCCGTGCCCGGTGACGTCGAACGCCTGGAGTATCGCGGCGCACCAGGTCGATGAACTCGTGGGCTGGCTCACCGACCCGGCCCGCACCCTGCCGCTGCTGCTGGCCGCTCCGCCGCTTGACGCAGATCCCTTGTGGCAGAGCCGGGTGGAGGAGGTCTTCGCGGCCAGTTGCGGTGCCGCGTCAATGTTCCAGCTCGCCGACACCGAGGCCGTCGACGCGTTCCGGCGGGTGGTGTTCGCCGCCCACCGGGTCGCCCCAGGGGCGCTGCGGACGTTTCTGCCGGTCGTCGACCCGGCCTGGCCGCCGGACGCCAGCCGTCACCGGGTGCTCTCCGGCGCCCGGCTCTGCGACCCGCAGGACCGCGCCTACAAGGCGGTCCCCGCCCAGGTCCACGAACTGGCCTGCGCGGTGCCGTGGCCGGCCGCTCTGCGCGAAGTCGCGTTCCCGACCGAGGACGCGCAGGCCAGCGCGGATATGCGCGAGGTGCGGAACCTCGCCGCGCAGATCGCCCGCCGCGAGGACACCGAGGTCTCCCAGCTGCGCGAGGAGGTCGCCACGCTCAGCGAGCTGCTGGAGCTGGCCGACGCCGGCTTCGCCGAGCTGCGGGGCGAGTTGGACCTCTCCCGGCGCCGCATCGCCGCGCAGGGAGAGGCCACCGCCACCGCGCAGAGCGGCTGGGAGGCCGAACTGGAAGACCATCTGGGCACCTTGGACCGTGCCGAGCGGCTCCAGGAGCAGGTGGTGACCCTGCAGCGCGCCCTGGCCGCGCAGGGCCGCCTCAGCGAGGCGTACACGTTGGCCCCGGACACCGCCGTGCAGGCGCCGCAGTCCTTCGAGGAACTGTTCGAGCGGGCGGCGGACTTCCCCCACCTAGTGCTTCCCCTGGACCCGGATCCGGCGCTCCGGCTGGACGGGCACGCCAAGCGGGGGGTGTGGGCGGCGAAGGCGTGGCAGGCGCTGCGGTCGCTGGAGGACTACGTCGTGGCCTCCGGGCAGGGGTTCCGGGGCGGGTTCTACGAGTTCTGCTGCAACCCGCCAGCGGGGCTGCGGCCCTATCCGGTCAAGCAGGTCGCCATGGCCGAGTCGGACCAGAGCATGGAGCGGTGGTCGCGCGAGCGGAGGTTCGCCGTGCCGGAGCGGATCGAGGCGCAGGGCTGCGCCGAGATGGTCGCCCACCTCAAGCTCGACACCGGCGGGATCGCCCCGCGAGTCCACTTCCTGGACCGCAGCGCCAGCCACGGCCTGCTGGTCGTGGGGTACATCGGCCAGCACCTCACGAACACCCGCACCTGACCGGAGCCGCGCTCGCGCGGCGCGACCGCGCGTCCCGGGCGTGCGCGCGGCCGCGCGCACGCCCGGGATCTGTCCACAGGCCCGCGAAGCCACCGTGGTCGAACCAACAAGGTCCGACCAGCCCCCACCGCGGTGGGGAGAAAGCGGGTGCCCGTGTGCCGATCCCAAGCCGCCGGCGGACGGCGGTGCCGCGGCAGCAGCCTGGCGCTGCGCCGGGCCGTGTACGCGGTCCGCAGCTCCGCGGCCGCGAAGAAGGTCAACCAGGCGCTGGCGGACGGTTCGATGACCAGGAACTCCCCTGCCCACGAGGCGTTCGAGCGCGCCCAGACGTCGGCTCTGCGGGCCCGGCTCGCCGTGATCGAGGGCGACGACGAGAAGGCGACGCAGGCCGCCCTGGACGCGAAGGCGGACATGAACCGCGCCGCCAGGCTGCTGGCGCGGTTCCGGCAGAGCCAGCAGGACCGCGACAAGGAGACCCGGGCGACCAACGCCGCCATCGACCAAGACCTGGAGCGCGTCAACCCGAACTTCCAGCCCGGGCAGGCCGCCTACTCCGTCAACTGCACCAGTGTGTGCCAGGCCCACGAACTGCGCCGGCGCGGCCAGCAAGTCCAAGCCGGCCCGATCGAGCCGGGCCAGAACGGCCGCTCCATCACCGTGATCGAAGCCGCCTGGGGCGCGGAGTTCACGTTCACCCACAGCAGCTCCAAGGAGGTCGCCGCCGCGTTCTCCGAGCCGGGCTCGCGCGGGATCGTGTACACCCGCTGGAGCAGCGGCGGCGCGCACGTGTTCAACGTGGAGAACGTCGACGGCACCGTGCGGTTCGTCGACGGGCAGCCCACCCCGCACGTGACCGATGCCTCCGGCTACTTCAAGCGGGCCACGGTCGCGGGCTACATGCGGGTGGACCACCTGCCCACCCCCACCGCCGGGGCCATGGAGCGCTACCTGGCGACCTGACACCCGCTGCGTCGGCCCGGCCCGGCGCGAGGACCAACGCCGGCAGCCGAACCGGAGGCCGGAGAACATTGACAGCAGTCATAATACACTGTAGATTAATAGATGAAACGAAATGAGAGGGGTCCCATGACCATCACGTACGACAACGCCCGCGACCTGGTCCGCACCACCCTTGGCCGCGACTGGACGAACGGCACGTTCTGCCTCGACGACCGCACCATCACCGAGACCCCCACCCACTGGGTCTTCAACGTCGGAGCCCGCGAGTTCCTCGTGGACGACAACCCCGCCTTCGCCGAGATCGGCGGCGTGACCGCCGTCCGCAAGGACGACGGCACCATCGAGACGCTCTCCTCGCTGACCGTGGCCACCGACCCCACCACCGCCACCCGCCCCAACCCCTCCCCCACCTTCGAGTAGCCCGCACCGCCGCCACCCGGCGGCCTCTGTCCACAGGCCAACCGCCGCACCGTGGTCGGACCCACCCGGTCCGACCGCCCCCGCCCCAGGGGGCAGGAAGCGAGCGCCCCTGTGTGCAGATCCCTGTCTTCCGGCGGACGGCGGTGCGGCTGCTCCCACCCCGCCGTCAGGTCCGCCACCCGGGTCCTGACCCCGCACCTGCGCCGAGCCGTCGCCCAGGCCGGCCCCGAACACCCCGCCGCAGCCGCCCTCACCCAGGCATCCGCCTGGGCGGAGAGGACCCGGCAGGCGGCCCGCGACGAGGACCCCGAACGGGCAGCCCTGTACGCCGGCAACGCCCGCACCTGCGCGGCCGCCGCCCGCACCCTGCTCAATGACCCCCAGCGGCGCCAGCGCTACCCCGACGCCACCGACCCCCGCCACGCCTACGCCCTGACACCCACCCCGCGCCCGGCCCCCGAGCCGCCGGCCGAGCCGCTCCCGCGGTTCGAACCGCCCACCCACGTACGGGCCGCCGCCGCGCTCGCCGACGCGACCGGCATGGGACCACGGGCCGCCTTCAGCGTCCGCGAGGACGGCGGCCACAGCGTCGCCTGGGGCTCCCCCGGCTTCGCCGGCTGCGCCACCGTCTACCCGGCCGACGAGACCGGCCACCCGCAGGCCCGCGTCGAGCTGCGGGGCCTTGACCGCGACCGCTACCAGGCGCTGGCCACCTCGCCGTGGCCCTACCGCACCGAGGGCGGCGCGGTCGTCTACGACCGCGTCCCGGCCGACCAGGCCGAGCAGATCATCAAGGCCGCCGCCACCGGCCGCCACGGCCGCCCCTGGGAGCAGCACGGCCTGCAGGGCGCGGGTCGGCGCCACCAGCTCGCCGAGCAGGACGCCGACCCGCTGCAGCGCGAGTCCGACGCCTGGGCCGAGGACCTCAGCATCCCGGAGCGCTCGTGGGTCGCCGAGTACACGGGCTCCTCCAGCGAGTACATCAACCGCCACCTGTTCACCCACAAGTCCATGGACGAGGAGGTCGGCGACAGCGGCGTGCCCATGCGCGAGATCGCCGCCGCCATGGACTCGGCCCTGGCCAAGGCCCGCACCGACGGGCGGCTGCACACCGTCTACCGCGGCTACACGCCTCCCATGGACGTCAGGCGTTCCGACACCGTCCAGCAGTGGGCCCGCACGACGTTCCAGGTCGGCCAGACCTACCGCGACGACTCCTACATCTCCACCTCCCACTGCCCGCAGAAGGCCGCCGCCTTCTCCCACACACTGTGGAAGCACAAGAAGGGGGCCGTGGGCCCCGGGTGGACCGCCGACGGCAGCACCTCCGGTCACTCCTCCCACAAGGTCGTCTTCGAGATCGTCACCAGCCACGGCGCGCCCCTGGCGACCATGTCGGGGATGAGGAACCTCGAGCGCGAGCGGCTGTTGCCGCGCAGCTCCACCTTCCGCGTCGTCGGCATCCACGAGGACACCCACGTCGCCGGCGAGCGAGCTGTCCTGGTCCAACTCGTCGACGTCCGCGACATCCCCCAGTACTGACCGCGCCCGGCCCCGCCGCGGACCGGAGCGGCAGCGGCGGGGCCAGCGGAAAACTGCGGTGCGGATGTCAGTGGCGGCTGGCACTATTCCCCAGGCACCGCAGCCGGGCGCCACCGGTTGACCAGCCATTGAATTCCCTGTATATTAATAGTTTCCCATCTTGCTTTCCCCCCACCTGGAGACCCTCATGGCCCCGCACGCCACCAGCCGGCTCGCCAACCAGCCCGCACCCCGGCCCCTGACACCGCTCACCCCGCTGCAGCCGCGGCCCACCTGGGAGGAACTCACCGCCCAGAGCGCCGAACAACCCCAGCCCGGCCCCCCGCAGCCGCCGCAGGTCATCGCCCTGTGGCACCGGCCCCACCAGCCCTGACCGCCGGCCGACCCCGCGCGACCTCTGTCCACAGGCCGCCGCACGCACCGTAGTTGGACCACCCGGTCCGACACCGCCCCAGGCGGGAAAGCGAGCGCGCAGCCTTGTGCAAGTCCCTCTCGGCCGGCGGCCGGCGGTGCACCTCCTCGCACCGCGCCGTCCGGGCCGCCCACCGAGCACTCCCACCGGCACTGGGCACCGCCGTCGCACAGGCCGGCCCCGACCACCCCGCCGCCGAGGCCTACGCCCGGGCCGAGGAATGGTCACGCAAGACCGCCGAAGCCGTCCGCGACGGCGACGAGGACAAGGCCCTGCACAACAGCCTGCAGACCCGCCGGGCCGCCGACGACACCCGCGACCTGCTCGACCGCCGCCCCGCCGGCGCACCCGACCCCGACGAGTCCCGGGACAACCGGCCTCCTGCGGCCGTCTCCGACACCGAGCACCGCCGCGCCGCGAACGCCCTGGCCCGCGCCGCAGGAGCCGACGGCCCCGTCATCGCCCGCGAAGACGGCGGCCAGAGCGTCGCCTGGAACCGCGAGGGCTTCGCCGGCTCCGCCACCGTCCACCCCGACGGCACCGACGGCCACCCCTACGCCCGCGTCGCCTTCCACGACCTGGACCGCGACCGGTACGACGCCCTCGCCAAGTCCCCCTGGGCCTACACGACCGACAACGGCACCGTCGTCTACGACCGCATGCCCGTCGACCAGGCCGCACAGATCATCCGAGCCGCCGCCGACAAGCGCCCCGGCCGGCCCTGGCAGCAGTACGGCCTGGACGGCGACGGCGAACGCGAAGCCATCGACCCCTACTACCGCGAGCAGTTCGTCGAAGAAGCCGAGGCTTGGAGCAGCGGCCTGGAAGGCGACGAGGAGATCTGGCTCAAGCAGTACACCGAGAACTCCTTCACCGAGATCAACGAACACCTCTACAGCGGCCGCGGCATGGACGAGGACGTCGACGGCTACGAGGGCCAGTCCATGCGCTCCATCGCCAAGCACCTCGACTCCGCCCTCGCCACCGCCGAGACCCCCGAGGAACCCCACCGCGTCTACCGCGGCTACACACCGCCCTACGAAGTCCGCGAGAGCGACACCGTCGTCGCCTGGGTCCGCAAACGCTTCCGCATCGGGCGCACCTACCGCGACGCCTCCTACATGTCCACCTCCCACGACCCCCACGCCAGCGTTGTCTTCGCCCATGACGACTGGTACGACGACGAGGCCCAGGAGACCCGCTTCGCCTCCCACAGCGTCATGTTCGAGATCGTCTCCAGCAAGGGGGCACCCCTGGAATCCATCTCCGACTACGACGAGTACGAGCGCCTCATGCCCCGCGACACCGCCTACCGCGTCGTCGGCATCCACGAGAACGTCCACGTCGACGGCCGCAAGTTCTGCATGGTCCAACTCGTCGACGTCGACGACGTACCCCGCTACTGAAGCGCCCCCGCATCGCAACCACTATCGTCACCTGCACACCAGCCCAGCACACCGAGGAGCCAAGGACATGACCCCGCAGTCCCAGCCCGAGCCCCGCACCTCGCGCCTCGACTCCCAGCCCGCACCCCAGCCCGTGGACACCGCGGTCCCCGACGACAGCCGGCCCACCTACGAGGAACTTCAGACGCAGGCCGCTGGCGCCGACTTCACCGCCCTCGCACCCCACCTCGACGCCCAGGCCCGCGAAGCACTCGGCCTTCCAGCAGCACCCGCCCCGCTCACGATCGACCGCGCCACTGCCGACCGCGCCCGCGACTACTTCATCGCCCACCCCGACCGAATCGCCGCCCTGCCCGACAGGGTCCGCGACCTCCTCGCCCTGTAGCCCACGACTGCCACATGATGCTGCTGCCTACGGTGCCCACGCGCCAGCAGCCGTCTTCACCAGGGTGCGCTGTGTCACCAGGAGCACTCGTCCGCTCCCCCACCGCGGCCAGCAGGCCACCTCGCACCGGCCAACTGCTCCTACACGACGACGATCCCGCCGCCTGGTCCGCTCGCCACCCAGGCTGGTCGAGGAAGACCAACAGCCCGGCCAAGCCCGCGCCTTGAAACAGAAGCTCAGCCTCCGCGCGCCCGGCGGTGCCAACCACCAGGAGGCAATGGGCGGCTGTAGTCACGAGGACTCCGGAAGGGTAAGGGTCCTGCGGGCGCGCTGCCCCAACGAGGGCGTCACGGCCGCGCCGGGCGGGCACGACGGTCCGGCGAGAGAGCCGCCCCAGTCCACACTGGGGGAGGCTGGCTGGCACCGGGGGTAGCGCCGTCGCTTCACCGGAAATCCCCCATGCGCGGCCGTCCATGCTGCTGCTCACATTCCGCCACGAAAGCGCATCGGTCAACACTTCCTTGCCGATCCCGACGCCGACTTCCAGCCCCAGATTTTGCAGCCGGGTTTTTTGCATACCGCGACGTGGATGGAGCGTCATGCGATGATCCATGGCGAAGCCCCCCTCTATACACTCCGATGGGCTTGCTAGCCGCTGGTTTGATGCCCCGTCTGAATGCTGGGTGTGGGCGCCAACGACGTAGAGACCAAAGGTTAACCATGAACAGGGGGTTCTTGAGACCCCATTCCGGGAATCACCACCTCCCGCATCGTGAGGTCCTGCTAAAATTCTTCGCGAATCAATCGGACATATCAGAATTCCACACCCTGCTAGCGAGTCCTATTGAGTCCAGGACGCACTACGGGGCCTGCGACGGACCGCGGGTGCACCTGTGCATCGAGCTCAGCTACGGGACCCGCTGACTTCCTCCGCATACTTGCGACCCACCCGCGGAGCATCGGGCGCTTCGCTCCAAGCTGACGCTGCAGGCTTGGGCGCCATGGCCCATCTCAATCCCGGGATTCGTGCCGGCGAGCAGCTTCGCCTGATCCACTCTCAGAGATACTCCTGGTCCGTTCTCCGCGCCCCGGCCAGGAGATGACCGCCGGCCCCGTGTAGCAAGGTAATGGAGTAGTCGGCTCAATCGCACTTCTCGCTCGATCTTCCCAGGTCGGCCAGAACTGGGAGGGGTACGTTCAGGCAACCCCGAACGCCGTCGTAACGCATGGGCGGCGACTGCAGGCTGCCTAGACTGCCCCGCGCGACGACTCTTTCTCTGCGGGCCAGTTGACCCGTGCGCGCAGGAGACAGACGGAGTTACGGCGAGGGCATGTTCTAACGGCGTTGCGCAACAGCGGGTCCTCTTGCATGACGCCGACGAGCCCTGGCACTGAAACAAGGCAAGGCACCGAGGCCTCCCCCATGTCTCATCCGCTTTTGGGGGCTCCGAACTACACCAACGCAGTGGCTGGGCTTCCTTGGAAGCCCAGCCATTGTCAACATGCGAGGCGGCAGGGACCGCCAGCTCCGCACAAAACCGCTGTCAAGCTTACGGATGCCGGATTCAGGCTGCGACGATGCCGAGTGACACGGCGGCAGCGCGGTAGTCCGCCACCACCTCACTTGTCGGGTCGTACTGGGACAAGGTGATCTGCTGGTCGTACGCTTCGCCCACGCGCACGTCCTCGCGAATCATTCCCTTGACGACGCTGCCGTAGGCTTCCTCGAGATCGGAGACTCGTTTTGCCGCAGCCCCGCCTTTGAAGCGGTTCACTGTCCCGTCCTTCTTCTTGTGCACGCGGCCGACGATGATGCCCACCAGCTCAGGGAACACGTCGTGGCCGTCGTAGATGTTTCGCACGGCTTCCATGGAGAAGCTCGCCTTCACGAGTGCTTCCATTTCCTTGCCGCCCGGCGTGACACAACCGATGATCTCGGGTGCCGCCACCATCACTGCCGAGAGCCCACGATCGAGAGCGGCCGGGCAGTCGACGAGGTACAAGTCGTACTGATTGGCATCGATCAGGGGCTTCAACTTCCTCCTGAGCCAGAAGCCACCCATCTCCTGTTTTGCGATCTCCTCAACGGCATCCGCCATCAACTCGGACCCCAGGACAATGTCGAGATTTGGAACGGGCGCGAATGCCTCCGGGCTGTGATCATTCAGGTCGGGCGAGACTCGGTAGCGGGCCGGGAAGATGGCGCGTTCCATCGGCACGTCGAGCTTCTTCTGCTTGCCCGGACCATCGGGCACCTTCTCCCCTGCCAGAACCTCGAACACCGTGCGCCGGTCCAGATTCGCCTTGAGGTCGGGGTGGTCTTCCGCGAGGTCATAGAGGTACGGTCGGCCCACTCCGGGCAACCACTCATACCCACAGATCTTGGACGCATTGCACTGAGAGTCCAGGTCGATGAGGAGAACGCGCAGGCCAGCCTCAGCAGCGAGCCCAGCAAAGGCAGCCGCAGTGGTCGTCTTGCAGGATCCGCCGGCCTGGTTGATGAAGGCCATCACCCGGTGCGTATTAGCAACGGCGGTTGTCTTGGCCAAAGAGGACACGTGAGTCTCCTAGGAGAGGGGCGCGGCGTGCGTTGTGCCCGACGTGAGGTTTCCCTGGGAAACTTCGTCGATCTTGGACTGTTCCCAGGCCGAGGGAACGTAGTGGCCGCGGAGCGACAGGAATTCGACATGCGCAGCATCAGCCGCTGTCCAGACATGGCCAGGAAGCGTGAGGCGCAGTTCACGGCTGGCGAGGGCAACGCCCAGGGCAGCTCGGGCGCTCAGCTTAGCGTCTTCCGCTGCCGAGATGGAAGCGAAGTAGGTTTCAGCATTGGACGCTTCCGGGCCAATGCCCACCGATCGAAGCCACTGATATGCCTTGAGTTGGGCCAATGCGAGCGAGTTACTGTCGTGTTCCAGCGCAACGGAGACTAGCGAGCCATGCCATTCGAGCACGAGCGAGGTGGCATCCTCACTCTCGAGAACCATCTGGCAGGAGAGCTCCCGCTGCTCAACGGCATCCTCCTGGCCGACTGCGGAACGGGGTGATGGCACGTTCGCTTCACCTCGCGGCTCTGTACCCTGGCCCTCGGCCGACTCTGCGGGGCTCGCCACACGCGTCGCTGACGTCTCGTGAGACGGCATGGTAGCCCGGGAGGGTGAAGCCTCTTCCGTGGCCGACTCGGGCGTGTCGTCGGTCGCCCCTTCCGCAGGGCGCTCGGCGGCATCCAGGTCACCTTTTCCTTCTTCAGCCTCTACTTCCTCAACTGCCGCAAGCGGTGCAGCAGACGGCACGTACTGAGCAGAAGGCTCGCTGGCCGACTCAAGCGCTTCATTGGACGCCGGCTCTCCGGAACTCCCAGCAGCGCCCGAGTCACCCTCACCGGCCTCCGCCTCTACTTCCTCAACTGCCGTGAGCGGTGCAGCAGACGGCACGTGCTCGACGGAAGGCTGGCCGGCCAGCCCCGAAGCCGCCGTCGCTGGCGCGGACTCAACTTGCTTGTCCGTCTGCGGGATCTTCTTCGGAAACAATTCTTCGATCGCGCCGTCAGCGGTGAGTGTCCCCTCTCGCATCAGTTCCAGCACGGCGACCTGCTTGGCTTGTGCCTGGGTTCGTGCCTCCTCGTCGGCGAAAGCCGCAGCCGAGCAGAGCTGGGCGATTGCGTACGCGTCGCGCGGGCCCACCTCACCGCGGTGCGTCGCGTCCTGCACTTCACGAGCCATCCGCAGAAGCGAGAGGCGCTTGGAGGTCGTGCCCTTGGTGTACTTGAAAAGTCGCTCGCCAGCAGCCTCCGCCGTGATGCCCTTGCGCTGCCGGTAGTCCTGGATGGCCTCGGCCTGCTCAATCGGGCTGAGGTTGCTGCGCTCTTCGTTCTCCTCAACCATCGCCTCTTCGACGGCAAGTGTGCGAGCAATGTCATCTCGCAGGATCATCTTGATCAGAACGCCAGCTGCTTCAGCGCTAGCACGCCGACGGTGTCCGAAGATCGCTACCCACTCGCGCTGTTCCGTGTCGGGGTCGCATTCCGGGTAGTGCTCCACGAAGACCTCACGGTGCATCACCGCGCCCGGTTCGAGCACACCCTTGGACTTGATACTCGCGATAAGCGACGAGAGATCACCCAGGTGCTTTCGTGGATTGAGCGGGCACGGCGCGATGGCCTTCGGGTCCAGCTCGATTGTGTCGCCGTCAACAGGCAGGGCTGGCTCGCTCTCGGCGCCTTGCGGCGCACTGAACGTCCCTGCTGCCACTGTCGCAGCGATTCTGCGCTGGAGGATGGTATTGCTCGTAGCGTCGGGCGTGCCTCCGCCTTTGTTCCCGTTGCCGAGGACCCCGCGTGCCATGCGCCTTCTCCCTAGTGTCGGTGACTGCTGCGTCCACACGATAGCGGCCAGTGCGGCCCGGGGAACGCCCACCCGATGCGCGAGAGGGCGATTCATCCGAGATGTCATGATTCCGATAGTCGCGAGTTCCTGTGGTCTGGTCAGGCGCACCCGGGTGAGTACGCCTGCCCGCTCGGCTGGTCATGGGTCAGCAGGGGGTGGACGGACCTGGCGACACCGACGCTGGTTCGTCGCAGCCCGGTCGTCTCGCACAGATGCGGATGGCTAGTGACGTGATGGCTGGGCAGGGCACTGCATGGGTATCGCGGCGGTCAGCTGGCGTGGAGAGCATCGCCGATTGAGTCCGGTGCTGGCCCGTTCTCTCGAACGGGGCGGACTGAAAGCCTCAGCACTATGGCGTGTTGCCGCAGTACACCGCTCCGCTTCCGAGTCTGTCCGCCGGTCAGATCTTCCGCACCGTCAGCAGTGCATACATCCTGGGCATTGCCAACGCGGCGGTGGTGCGGTCACCGAACACAGCGTGATGCCAGCAACGCACGATGGTAGCCAGGCTGGCCTCATAAGAGACGGCCGCCAACCCCCATCTGGTAGACCCCCCTCCCCCAGCGTGCCGGCCCAAGTTTCCCCGGGAAACATCTGCTGCCGATCACTGGCAAGAGCTGGCACGAATGGAATCACCTCCTTCACATCCCCCTGGTTGGCTAGGCACCAATGGATCTCACATCGCCGTCCATCGGAGGTCGTGGGAATCGAGCGCCGGCTCATTTCCCTCACCACCACATCCAGGGGCCTGCGTCCGCAGCAGAGCGTGCCGCCCTGGGACAGCGCCGACAGCTCGATCACGGGCTGAAACTGCGTGCCCAAGCAGAGGCTGACGACGGACCGCCTATAGGAATCCGCGCCGTGGAGCGTCCGGACGCTAATCCGCACGGGGACCAACCTGGCGCCGTGACGAGACCCACCCTTCACCAAGCTAGCCCCGTCCGCCGACGCCGCAGCGATCTCGCCGAAGCGCCTCACCGCGGGCCTAGCCGGGAGCAGCCGGGGTCGTAGGCACATCGACGAGGGAACCGGCCACGGACACGGATTCACTGCAGGCAGCGCGCAGCGACTCACGCAGCCACATCTCTGGCGGTGGTGTAGCAGCCCGCGTCCCTGTAGCTCTCAGCGGTCGGACCGGAGCGTGTTGCTCAACGAACCACGAGGCGAACTGACTAGTGGGGTCGCACAGCGGCTCCGATACTCGGCGGGGGAGTCCTCCGGATGTTTCCCCGGGAAACATCCGGAGCCGCACGATGGCTATCGATGGGGCGCTTGAAGGCTGCCCCTGGCCCAGTGTCGCCCGGTCTGGGTTGAGGGTTGAGCGGGACTCATCATCCAGCGCCAATCGGCCGCCATCCCGTCACTCTCGCTGAGCCTGGGGACTCGGACGAGGATCATTCAGGACGACTCGCTAGAGCCTGCAGTGAGGCTCCGCTCCGCTCTGCTCCGCGAAATCTTGAGTGCTGGCGGTGGCCATGGATCGCCCAGGACTGTCGGCAATCCCTGAAGGATCGATCGCGAGCTGATCGCTGGTCGCAGATGTATCTCGGGCAGCGCCGACGCCGTCGGAAGCAGCCATCAGTTCTTCGCGGTGCGAACGTCCCGGGGTATAGCGGAAGAGACGAGGCTAGTTGGATCTGGCTGCCGCTCGCGCGGGCGAGACGCTAAATGATCGGGCCCGAGACTGCAGAAGTTTCCCGGGGAAACTAGCGCATCTAGATCTCACTGGTCCGCGCAGCGGTTGCGCCCCCACATCGACTACCGCTCGGACGGGCGGACAGGGTGCCCCACGTGTGCGTTCCTATCCAGTCGTTTGGCAGGCAGCGATGTCCAGGGCTCGTTCTGCGGCACCGACGGCCGGCTCATGGAGGTTGAGACCGCAGAGAATGCCCATCGGGCTCTTCTGAACGAGCAGAAGCGGGTCGCTGATGAGCTGGGCAGGTTAGGGGTCGTGCGGACAGCCTTGCTCCAGCGCGGGCCGACTTCGCCGAGCTTGGGGTTGAGGAAGTGAGCGGGCGACGATCGGCGACGCGTCCAGTCCACCGATTGCACGGGCGCCCTGCAGGCCCTCGACGAGTCGGACATCGCGACAGAGGAGATGCTGGTGGTCTACGGCAGGACGATGGTGGAGATCGAGGAGGGGACGGCCTCACCGAGCGAGGTCCATACGTAGGGCTTGTCGTCCACGCCAGCAGAGGAGCCACGCGTTGACGCCCAAGGTAGCTCGCGAGGCGGAGCTACTGCGACAGGACGCCATAGCCGCACTCGGCACTGCCCCGAGCCTGATTTCCACAGCCCGGCCTGGTCGAGACCGCTGCTTCTGCGCGGAGCGGGGTGAAACGGCGCTCCTGGGGTACCACGGAGGAGCGTCGATCTGCCGACAGTGTCAACGGTCATTGAGATGCCCAGGTGGGCGGTCATCTGGTGTCCAGGCTGGTGGCCATCAGAAATCCAGGCCTGTGGCCGGTGGTGTTCCTGGGGGTGGGGGTCAGTTCAGGGGGACCACTCCCTTGCCGGCGAGGGCCTCGGCGAGCCGGTGGGAGTCGCCGGTGGTGGTCACCAGGTGAGCGTGGTGCATGAGGCGGTCGGTGCTGGCCCCGGCGAGGGTCTTGGGCATGATCGTGTCGAAGCCCGAGGGGTGGATGTTGCTGGTCACCGCGATGGAGCGTCGTTCGTAGGCGGCGTCGATGATGCGGTAGAACGCCTCGGCAGCGTCCTCGCCGACCGGTAGTAGGCCAATATCATCAATGACGATCAAGTCGGCCCGGCAGATCCGCGCGACGGTTCGCGCGGTGGACCCGTCGACCTTCGACTTGCCGATCGCCGCGGCCAGGGTCTCCAGGGTGAACCAGGCCACCCGCAGGTCCTTCTCGATCGCGGCCTGGGCCAGGCCCTCGGTGAAGTGCGACTTTCCGGTTCCCGACGGGCCGGCGATGACCAGGTTCTCGGCGCGGCCGATCCACTCCAGGGTGGTTAGGGAGTTCTGGGTGGGTTCAGGGATGGTGGAGTCCTCGGCCCGCCAGGAGGCCAGGGTCTTGCCGGTGGGGAAATTCGCCGAGTGGCGTCGAAGGTGGCGGGTCGCGGCGTCGCGGCCGGTGACCTCCTCGGCGATCAGCAACCGCAGGACCTCGGCGGGGTCCCAGCGTTGCGCGCGGGCGGTGGCCAGCACGTCGGGTGCGGCCTTGCGCATGTAGGGCAGGCGCATCCGGCGCATCAGCTTGTCGAGTTCCTCGGGGATGGCCGGCGGGTTGGGAAAGCTCATGGCGGTGCCGTTCTCTTGAGTGACGTTCAATCAGGCTGCTGTGCTGGGCGGCCTGTCGGCTCAGCGGCCCAGGGCCTGCCAGCCGATGGTGCCGTTCTGGGCGGAGTGGGCCTCGTCCGCGCGCACGACCTGCCCGGCCGGCTTGTTCGCGGCGATGTGCTCCAGGATGGAGACCAGGTCGTCGTCGGCGAAGCGCCCGGCCGCTGCCGCCAGCCCCAGGGCCTGGTCGACCTTGTCGCCGCCCAGGACGGTGGCGAGCTCGACGGCGTGGGCCATCTTGGCGCGGATCCGGACCGTGCCTGCGGGTCCCGCCTCCTTGAGCCAGCGCCCCGCTCCCGGTCCGATGCCCACGAACGCGATCTCCGCCTCCGAGCGCGGTTGCAGTCGGGGCTGGTGGACCGAGCGACCGTCGGGATGGTCGGGGTAGTGCGCGTCGATGATCTGCGGAACGCCGGGCGTGGACAGCTGGTGGCGCCAGATCTCGGACAGGTCACCGGAGTTGGTGCGGGCGGTGATCGACAGTTCCTCGCCGACCACCCGGCACCAGACCCGGGCGCCGGTATATCCCGGCGGGGTCGAGTAGCGCACCGCTTGGAAGCTGATCGTGCGGTCCGAGCCGACCACCCGCTCCTCGCCCAGCGCGAGGGCAAGGGGCTCGGTGGGCAGGACGTGCAGCGTGGTGCGTTCGATGTCCAAGCGGTCCGCCGGGATCTGCCCGGTCGCTCGGTGGCGGCGCGTGTTCACCGCATCGCACCAGGTCAGGCAGGCGTCGGCGAGGTCGGCGAAGGTGTCGTAGGCGGGCAGCAGGTTCGCGTCGGTGGGCACCAGGTCGGCCTTGGCGATGCGGACGGTGGCCTCCGCGCCGCCCTTGGATTCGGGGTCGTAGGGCACGCAGGACACAACCTGGCAGCCGTAGTGCCGGCCGGCGGCGACCATCTGCGGGTGCCGCACCGGGATCCCGGCGATGTGCTCGACGGTGACGGTCTTCGCGTTGTCGGTCAGCACGTAGGTCGGGGCCCCGCCAATGCGGCGCAAGGTGGTGTCCAGGCAGGCCACCAGGGTGCCCAGGGTGCAGTCCCAGACCGGGATCACCACCCGGAAACGGGACCAGGACAGCCATGCGCAAAACAGCCAGGTCCGACGCCCGCCGATGCGCGGGCCCTCGCCCCAGTCGAACTGCAGCCACATCCCCGGCTCGGGGATCCACGGACGGTAGGTCCGCCGCTTGCCGGCCCTCCACGCGTTCTTCGCCGCATTCACCGCCCGCCGGGTCGAGCGCGCACTGCCCCCGAAGCCCATCTTCACGAGCTTGTCGTGGGCCACATCCGCGCGGATCGTCGCCTTCGACTGGTCGACCCAGTCCTCGACCTTCTCCAGGAATGCGTCGATCATCTTGGGCCGCGGCTCGCGCTCGTACGGGTTGCGCCCGCTGGCGCGGGCCTCGACATACCGCTTGACCGTCTTCGGGTCGTGTCCTGTCAGGGTGGCCGCCGACCAGACCGTCTCGGTCAGGTCGTACGCCTCGAATATTTCCATGATCTCTCTGTCAGACTTCGTCACAGGACCTCTCCGGCCGGTTCGCTGTTGCTTCGCAAACACCAGCAAACCGGACGGAGGGGTCTTCTTCAGATAAGGGAGCGATCAGGAACACCGCAGGCCGGACGGCCATCCACCTGGATTTCTGGTGGCCATCAGCCGGGACTCAACTGGCCGCACACCTGGACTCTGCCATGGCCGCCGACACGACAGTCTGACCAGCGCCATTCGTCCTCGGATATGAATGCGCCACGGACCAGGGGTCGCCGAGAAGCCGTCCACCTGTGGAATCACCAACCGGGTACTGGACCGGGCGACCGGGCGCCCCGGCCCATCCATTCGCCCACCTACTGAACGACGTGCTGGACTCCCGGCCGAGAATCGGCCACTTGATTCGCGCAAACATACCTCGGGGCTGCCTGGCAGAGTGCCTCAAGTGCCCGCAGTTCGCAAGAGTTGGAGAGTACCTGATGCTCGATCTCGCACATGGACATGCGGGCGGACATCAACCTTGCGGGTCCGACCCGGTACTCGTGGTACCGACGTCATGGACTCATCACTGGAGCGACATGCCGACCGTGTCGCAGAGCGCCAAGGTGGAAGATGGTCGAGGACCCACTGACTGAGCAGGCCACGGGTCGCTCCACCTGCCACCACAGTGTCAGCGGCCTGCCGGGGGATCGCTGCTGTGATCTATGCGAGTCGTTCAAGTTGGCGGGGATGGGCATCGAGCCACGTCAGTTGTCACGCACGCTGTCTCCCCTCCGATCTCATCAGCTTCGGTGCCACAGGAGTTGCCGGCGAACAACCGGGTCGAGTGGCTAGTCAGAAGGTCACGCCGGGGTTTCAGGACAGCCTTGGGATGCAAACTGGCAAGCGCCGCGAGACCACGCGACGAGTCGATTTCCATTGTGGAAATCCAGCCGCAGTAGGCTAGGTGCATGGAGAAACGCCAGCTCAGGCGGGGTCACCGTCGTCTTGATCCCACTACTCCCCTTATCAAGGCGCGTCCTTCGGCAGGGGCTGCTGGAGCCCGAGCCGCATCCGAATTGCGTGCCCTTTTGGTGGCGTGCGGGTCGGACGAGACTATGCTCCCGACGTCGGACGAACCGATCCAGCTTCTCCTTGCTGCTGGGCCCCTGTCGCGACGCATCGCTGATGAGAGCTCTCGGAGGACGGCACTCGTTCTTCGCGTGCTGCTATGCGAGTGGGTCAGGGGAGAGCTGGATGGCATGCAACTGCGCGCCGTGGATGACGCACGACGTGATGGTGCCGAGTGGGCTGAGCTTGCTCCTGCGCTGGCCGTCGAGACGGCGAGCGGTGCTCACAAGCGTGCTTCCCGGTTGCGGGCGGAGGCTCTGGGTTCACCAGGTGAGCCATCAGTTCGGCGGACGCCGGAGGCCGTCGTTGCTGTACTTGCAGACCGGGCAGCGGAGGAAGCCAGGACGAGGGCGACAGCGCTGGAGACGCGGAGGAATCAGGCGCGCATCCTGGACTCGGCGCATGCCCTCGTAGAGGCCCGCAGCGCCCTCTTGGTGGACGAGGACGTTGAGTATTGGTTGGACGAGGTCCTGGAGACCCTGGACAACGTCTCCAGGCGCGACGGGCCGACCGAAGTGCAGTTGGCAGCTCTCACCGGTTGCATGCGTGCCACGCTCCGCGGTGTTACTCGTCTGGCCAGGGATCGTGGTCAGGCCGCTGCGTCGAACGCAGCCAGTCAGCGCACCCTGGAGCAAGTTCGGCGTCTGCTCGACCGTGAAAGATCGTGACACGTGCCTCACTGCCCAGCAGAGTGAGCGCTATGCGGCCCTCGCCAGGCAGCCCGATGCGGGTTGCCCATTGGTGCACTGGGTGGGGGAGTGGTCGGAAGGGAGGACGTGCGTGCCGTCTGGGGCGTGCCGACGCGCCCGTCCCCGCATGGGCGGGACACTGGGCAGAACCGACCATCTCCGAGCCGGGATTAGGGCGGTGCACCGCCTGCCAGGGGGAGGGCTCTTGTGTGAGTGCTTGTCGAGCGGATTAAGGCACCAACTTGGTTCAGGCACTCCACAAAGCTGCAGTTCACAGCGCTTGTAGACTGGGCTCAGTGCCTGAAGTGCCCGTAATTCGAGGTTCGGAAAATGTGGGTAGGCCGCAGCGTCGCGTGGAGTCTGCCGACTGATCCGCAGCTCACGGTTTCCAGCCCTACTCACCGGCGGTCCAGCCGTAGGGTGCGGGGGATCGGCATCGGAATTCGTAGGGCCACTACATAGCTCCTCCACTGCGACCAGATTCAAGGAGCGAGCACGGCCCAGGACACCCAAGTCCTATGGAACACGGGGGCGGCACGAAGGTAGGGGTGCGGCAGGCGCCGGCGGACTCTGGTGAAGGGGCACTGGGAGTGTCGCCAGCCCAGGCGAGAGATGCGTGAAGGGCACCCGCGGTGCAGGTGCCCTTCTGATTGGCTTGCCTACGCAGCGCCCTGCGCTGCGACCTCATCTGGATGCTTGCCGAGGACACCGATACTCACTGTGCCCGGCACGATTGCTTCCGTCGGCGTCCCCACCTGATAGGGGCCGCTCGGATTGGCATCCAGGTCGTTGTTGTTGAGGTAGAAGACCCGGCGCAGCCACTTGTGCGGGCTGTCGGGAAAGCGCGGGTCTGCCGCCGCCCGGAGATTGCCCCATCCCAGCAGCGTGCCGTCTCTGTGGAATTCCGGCTTGCCTTGTCGCCGTCGGGTCCGCTCGATGCGCTGGCGGATGTAGCTGTACCTCGTGGGGTCGACGCCAGGCATCCACTCGATCGCGACCTCGTCTTCGAGATCGGCGTCGGTGATGAACACTGCCATCGTGGGTGACCTTCCTTGTAAGCAGGGTGTCGACCTGCTGGCTCTGCAGTTGGGACTGGTTTGTCTATTCCCCAAGGCCCTTGGTCGCATGCTCACACGGGCGCACTACCCGCATCATACGGGGCGCGCCCAGGCGTGGGTAGCAGACCGCCTGGGATGTCCGGATTCCATGGCGTCTCAACCGTCTTCCTTGAGGCCCAGGCCTGGGTAGTACTTCTTGCCGTTGGAGCGAGGTAGATCGTCGGGGGACTTGATCCCGAGGTCCTGGCGGACCCGTCCGTGGAAGGCGCGCTGGGACGACGGCTGACCGCCGATTCCCTCATCACGCCACCAGTCGCTGTACGCAAGGTAAAGCTGGGGCTGGAGTACTCGGATGGCTGGGTCGTTGGGGCGCCTCACGCACATCTCGGCGATGAAGCGACCAACGTGGTCCTCAGTCTTGGCGTACTCCTGCGTGGCCATCCGCACGATGGACGGCCCTTCGAGTGCGTCCGGATTTCGGAGGTAGCGCTGTGCACCTTCGATCAGAAACGCGAGGATGCCAGGCCCCTCCTCCTGGACGAGCTTCTCGGCGAGGTTGTGGACACGCCGATCTTCACTCACGGTCCTGGTGAAGGGGACGAGGCGGAGCCGACGCCAGAAGGCTGGATCTCCACCCGTGGGTACTTCGGGCTTGTGGTTACCGATGAGCCAAAGGTGGTGGGTCATCTTGAAGGTGTAGAAGTCCTTACGCATCCGACGCGCGGAGATGTCGCCGGAGCTCGTCAGGGCCTTAACGCGTTGCTCGTTGAAGCGGTCTGTTGCCTTGACCTCGTTGCAGAGCATGATGCGCCGACCGTGCAGCTCGGTGAGCTCAGTTGCATGCTCGGCGTAGGGCTTGGTCATCAGGAAGCCCTCAGGTGCCACTGCGGCGTAGTCGCCCATGAGCTCGACAACGGTGTCGAGAAGTACGCTCTTGCCGTTCTTTCCAGCGCCGTGCAGGAATGGGAGAACGTGAGCTCCGACGTCTCCAGTGATGGAGTAGCCCATCAAGATCTGGAGGTAGTTGATCAGCTCCTGGTCTTCTCGCTCCTGGCCGAAAGTGTCGTAGAGGAAGTTCTTCCACCGCGGTGTCGGCATCTTCTCCGGTGCGACCCGGGTCATGCGAGTATGCCGGTCCCTGCGGGAGTCGGGCGGAGTGATCTCGCCGGTGCGCAGGTTGATGATGCCACCGGGGGTGCAGAGCAACTCAGGGTCGGAGTCCATCTGCTCGGCCTCGAGGGATACCTCTTCGAAGGTGGCCGCCTGAGTCAGCATGGCCTTCATACCGGCGGTGGACTCGCTGCTGCGGATGTGAGCATCGACGGCCTTCTTGTCGAATCCGCGTTGGGCGAGATTGAGGCGGTCGATGTAGGCGCCCAGGGTGCCTGCGGTGTGTAGCGCCTTCTTCTCGCCCTCGCCTCGGGACCACCGGCTTCCGTCCCAGACATACCAGCCGACGTCGGTCACGTGCCGGAAGGTGCCGCCATGGAGCTGGACGAACAGCTCAGCGTTCCACCGCTCGGTCAGTCGACGGGGGAGTCGGATCTGCGTCTGCTGACCTTGGGCTGGGACCTCGGCACCGGACGGGTCAGGACTGTCGGACAGGTGGCCCTGGTCGTCGAGCAGAGCCATCTGCGCAGCCGCCGCGGGTGCATCGAAAAGTGCCTCGGTGGCGCTAGTCATCTGGAGCGGTCCTTAGTCCTGGAAGGGGCGGCTGGCCCCAGCCTGGATGCCTGAGTTGATGATTGCGGTGATTTGCCGGTGGTGAGGGCGAGCATGCTGTGCGGCGCTCTGGAGGAGAGCGACGGCGTCGTGATGGTCTAGGGTGCCGGCGGCGATGAGGCCGCCAGCGGTGAAGGCAGCCCGGTTAAGCTTCTCGGTGAAGGCGAAGCCCGTGGCTACGTTGGCGCAGGTGCGGATGTCTTCGAGTAGCGATGCCAGGCGCGTGGCCGCTGGAACTGTTCCGCGCCGCGGGGACCGCGGGGCGGGCATACATGGCAGCTCCGGCATTGGTCTGGGAGCCCTGTCGGCGTGGCCGGTGCGTAGGAGCTCGTCGATCAGCCAGTCCGGCGCCGGAGCCGGCATTCGCGCGGTGCCGTACGCGAGGTACCCGCCGGACCTGGTCATGGTGCCGGGGGCGACAATAGAGCTCCGCATTGCTTTGACGTCCACTTGCCATGCGAGGGCGACAGTCCCGTTGGTGCCCACGGACGACCGCAAGTCTGGCTGGGTGGGTAGCAGACGGTAGTACACGTGCATGCCGTGCTGCGGTGTGGCGACACGGAGTGTCGTGTCGTCGTCAGTTGGACTCCGCTGCCCGCGCAGTGCTGCCAGAAGAGCGAGTGTGTGGAATCCGTTCGCGAGACCTGTCAGGTCTACTGACGCGGGGATGTTGATCCCAGGCAGCAGCGCTGAGCGCTCAGGGACGACCACTGCATGACGGTCGACGTCCAAGACGAGAAGCCGCCCCGGGCCGGTGGAGATCGAGACACCGAACGCTGGGTTGTGGGTCCACCACTGGTGGATTCGCTCGGGACTCGTTGTCGCCGCGTGGAAGGCGTGGCACCAACGACCTGCCTCGATGCACCCACAGTCGCGTGCAGGGTGAGCTGGGCTTCCGTCAGATCGTGGCTGGCAACGACCGCAGTTCGGAGCCGGTCGCTTCGACAAAGGAGACAAGGGCCAGACCGGCCAGTCGCGGCGTGCCCACCAGAGGGCGACATCGAGGCTCCGTGAGTGGACGGACGTGCCCGTCTGCTGCCCTTCCATCGCCGACTTGAACCGTGCCTTTCGGTTGCTCACTGATCCGGGCACAGGCGGGCCAGTGCCCGTAGTGCCTGAGATCCGCATGTTGCGGTGACAGGAGCTTAGCGCGTGGCAGTAGGTAGGCGTGGGATCTGCGTCGCGATTTCCGGAGTTGAGTCACTTCGGACACTGCCCGGGGCGGCATAGAAGGAGTTACAGAGCTTTTGCCCCATTTTGCGAGTGCCCGAAGTGACTCAACTCCGAAGTTCATCGAAGAGGTGCCCAGCGAGGTGCTGAAGGAGTGCCTGAAGGCACTTCGGCCCTTGCCTTGGCGCGCGGTATACACCCGCCCCGCCTCCGGGCCAGAGGCTTGCTGACCAGCAAAGATACCTTCATGAGTTGGCTATCAGAGAGTCCAGCGTAGAGCCGAAGAAGTGCCTGAAGTGCCTGAACCGCCAATTACCTTCCTGCTGAGCCTTCTTGTGTACACACGCCCGTGAGTGAGTTCTGGTGAGCTGTAATATGCCGGACAGGCACTTCAGGCACTCCGCCAGCTGTGGCAAGCCCCTGAGCTGGGCATTTGTTTGTGCCTCAGCTTGTTACAAGGTGCCTGAACCGACACTGAGGCCCTCTCACCGGAGGTCCTGGGGGTCTTTCAACGCATTAACCTCAGAGTTTTGGCCAGTGCCTGAGAGCTGTGATGGAGGTTCCGCCCGCTGCGGAGGGCGAAGTGTCTTGCTCAGCGCCCGATTGATCAGAGGATCGCGGCCAGCGACGTAGGGCTCGATCAGGCCGTATCCGCAACGGGTGTAGAGGGCAAGGGCCGCATGGTTCTTGATACCGGTCTCCAGGATGACCTCGGACATGCCGTGCTCACGGGCGTCCTGCTCCAGGGCCTCCAACATCCGTCGCCCGTAGCCGCGTCCGCGGGCGGGCGAGGTCACGTACATGCGCTTCACCTCTGCGGTAGCAGCTCCGGCGGTCCGCCATCCTCCGCAGGCCACGGCGATCGCGTCCTGGCCGGTGGCGAGGAGGAACAGGCCGTGGGGAGGCGCGAACTCCGCGGCGGCGGTGGCCCCGGGGTCGTCGGCTCGCCCGTAGAGGGCGAGCTGTTCGCGCTGGAGGGCGCGAACGAGCGCGTGGGCGGCCGGGCTGTCGTAGGGGACGGCGGTGATCGTCAATGCATGCGCCGCGGTCGGGGGCGTCTGGGTCATGCCGCCGATAGTGCCGTGCTGACGGCTTCGGGTGCATCAGTTCCGTAGGTGGCCCGTCGGGGCCTGCCCGCTTGGGCGATCACATTCCGTCAGGACAACTTGCAGCCAACGGACAGGCTGCAAGGGATGCAGCCGCCCAGGGGCATGGCGCCGAGCGGCCGCCTCGGTGCCGCAGGCATCCAAGCCGACGCGGACACGGTTCGTGCCTCTTGCCCTGGTGCGGGCGTGGCGAATGACGCGCTACAGAGCCTGCAGTGTCACAGGGTGGAGTGGAAGGTGGTCATCAGCACCTTGGTGAGGGCGTCGGCTACGGCCGCATCCACCGCCGCGGTGTGCCGCTGGTGGGTGGGGGTGCCCCGGTGGAGCCGGTTGGCGTGGCAGTAGGCCGTCGACAGGTTCAGGCCCATCGCGACGACGGCGCCCAGCTCGTCGCGGTCGGCGTCCTGGCCGTTCAGCTGGCTTGCCATCACGGGGGAGGCGAAGCGGGTGATCGCGTTGCACATTTCACCGAGGATCGCCGGCCAGTCCCCTCGGTGCATGAGTGCGGGCAGGGTCACCGGCCCCAGGGTTCCGCCGAGGTCGCCGGGCGTTCGGGTGGGGCCCGAACGGGTACGCCGGGAGAGCAGGTCGGCCCCGGGATCGTCCAGGCCCTCACCCAGGTCCAGGAACCACATGCCGTTGCCGGCGCCGGGGCGGGTGGTCTCGTCGTGCCACACCGGGTGGGCGCGCAGCCGGGCCGCGTCCGTGGTGGCCCGGCGGACCTGGACGCCCTCGGTGCCGCAGTCGTCGGCGGGCGCTTTCCAGACGTCGGTGGCGGCGACCGTGCTGGCGGGGGTCCCATGTGAGCGTGGCGCTCCGCGTCGTTCCGGTGGTCCGGTGCGGTCCAGCAGCCGGGTGAACTCCTCGGCGCTGAAGCCGTAGGCGGCACTGAGGGCTTTCCAGTCCCGCGGACCGGGGATCGCCGTCCCCGACTCCCAGGACGCGACGGTGTTGACCGAGACGCCGCCGACGGCGGCTGCGACCTGGGCCCGGGTGCGGCCGGCCCGCTCTCGGCGCAGGAACAACTCACGCGGGACGATCGGGAGCTGCACCGCCCAGGTCAGCAGGTCGGTGGCGGCCTTCACCGGTGCTTCGGCGTCGCAGCCTTTGACCAGGCGGAGGACGATCCGTGCGAACTGCCTGCGCTGGCCAGCGGACTGGTCGGGCGGCGATCCCGCGTACACGCCCAGGGCCTGGTCGGGGACCTCGTAGAACCGGAAGTCGGTTCCCAGGTCGCCGCCGAAGATCTCGTCGGTGTCCTCGTGAGACTGGTCCGCCGATTCCTTGAGGCCGGTGATCGACAAGAGCGCCACGATGCCGTCCAGCGTCGTCCGGTCGGGGTCGGTGCCCGGCAGGCAGATCCGTACCAGGCGCGCGATCGCGCGGTTGAAGCCGGTGGGATCGGCGCCGGGCTGGGGCAGGTTCTCGGCCAGGAAGGCGAACTCCAGCAGGGCGGCGCCCCGTCGGCGCCGTACGTCGGGGTGCAGCGTGTAGGGGGGGACCTGGCTTGCGCGTTTCGGTGCGATCACCGCTCCAGCGTGACCGGCCCCGTCCCGTAGCGGCAAGGTTCCGCGAAAACTCTGGCATCGGCGCAGCGCACGCTCTTCTTCCGGAAACGGCGGCGGCGCCCGGCAGCGGGAGCAGAGGTGAAGGCAGCGCGGTGGCCGCCGGGAATCTGGCGGGGTGCGGTGCCTGTGGGGTCGACAATGGCGGGTGTGACCGACGATGTGGCGTTGCGCGAACTGATTCTGCGGTACCGGCGGCTGAGGACGATGGGCGGCCGGCAGGCCCAGGGGCGCGGGCAGGAGTTCAACACGTTCCTGCGCGACCTGCTGCGCGCCTGGGGCCTGGAGGCCCATGCCGACCAGCGGGGCCTGCGGAACCGCGACGAGACGGACGTGGGCTTCTCCGTCGGCCGGGCGTACTACATCCTCGAGGCGAAGTGGACCAAGGAGCCGATCAACCTCGACCCGGTGGCGAAGCTGTACCTGCGCTTGAGGGTCCGCCCGCCCAACACCGCCGCCGTCCTGGTGTCGATGGCCGGGTTCACCGGCCCGGTGCGGGAGTTCACCGAATACCACCCCGAGATCATCCTGCTGGACCGAACCCACATCGAGGCCATGCTCACCGGCCTGGTGGACCCCGACGTGCTGCTCCACCTCCTGTTCTCGTGGACCAGCCGGCGCGGCGGCTCCTACGTCACCGCGGCGGACCTCCTCCTGTCGCCCTACCCGCCGAACCTGCCCGTTTGGACCGGCCCCGGCGATTCCGTGTCCCCCGTCCCCGCTGTCACCGGGTTCGCGGACACGGTCGGTGCGTCGGTGGTGCTCACCGCGGAACCGCAGGAGGACCACTTCACCGGCATGTCCCTCGCGTCGGACCGATCGCTCCTGCTGACCTGCGGCTCCGGTGTCCAGCGGCTGGACCCCCGCTCGGGCCGCACGTCCTGGGAACTGCCCCTGGCCGGTACCCGCACCGCGGTCGCACCTGGTGCGAGCGGCGGACTGCTCGTCGCCTGCGAGAGCGGCATCGTCAGCTGGGACGGGGAGCAGCTGCTGCCGGTCGCCGGCGCGTTCCGGCCCGGGAGTCAGCTGATCACCGGCCCCGCCGGCAGCCGCTGGGTGTTCTCCACCACCGGCCCGACGGGCGATGTATGGAAGGGCTCGCACACCTTGACTCGGATCGGTGAGCGGGTCGGTGACGAGACTCACTGGCCGATCGAGTTCTCCGGTCAGGTCAAACGAGCGGCCCTGACCGGGACGGGGGACCTCTACCTCGGCAGCGGCTACCAGGGCGGTGTCCTGGAGGTCGGCGCCGGGATGAGGCTCGATGACAGCAACTGGTTCATTGCCGCTCCGCTCCGCGACCTGACCGCCCTGCTGGCCGTGGGGGAGCACACCGTCCTCAGCGCCGGCGCTTCCACCGAGGCCGGGCAGGTCGCCCTCTACTCCACCGACCTGAGGACCGGCCGGCACAGCGAACTGGTGACCGTCGAGGGCAATGCCGCGACCGCGCTGGCCGGCGACGGTGAGGGCGGCTGCTACCTGCTCCTGGACGCCTGGATTCCCCGCTCCACCCGGCCGCGCCCGGTGCTGATGCACCTGGCGGGTGCGGCCCAGGACATGCAATCTGCAGCCGTGCCCGCGAGCTGAAGCCGACCGGTGACGCCCCGGAGCCCGCCGGTCTCTACCGCGAACTGCTGGCCGTGCTCAGGAGCGTGACACCCGGCACCAGCTCCACCTCGTCGTCCGCCGCGGTCGGTGCCGGGTACTCCAAGAAGTCCCCGGCGCCGGCGAACATCAGCACGCGGGAACATCCGGTACGTGAGAAGACACGGTAGTAGTCGCCGATGTCGACGGCAGCGGGGCAGACCCGCGTCTCGCTGACCGTGAGCAGCCGGGAGAGGTACTCGGCGTCCGGGTGAAGTCGGGAGAGGCATTCGGTGAACGCCAGCTCCGGGGCGAGCGCCAGCCCGGCCTCTCGGGCCAGGTCCGGGCCCTGGACTCGGCCGCAGGACCCACAACGGACCCTCCACTGGTCCCAGTCCGCTCCCGGGTGCAGCCAGCGTCCGTACCGGGACCACGTGCCGGCGTCGAGCATCGCCCGCGCCGGCGCGAGCCGGGTGATCCGGTTCCCGCGCCGGGCAACGCCGCGTGCGTCGGTGTAGGACAGGCCCTGGAGATCGTCCAGCTGGCGGGCGGCCCGCTGGACCTTGCGATTGCGCTGAGGCATGGTGCTTCGCTTTCCCGGCTCCCATGCCGCCACCGAAGGCAGGCTCGAATCGCACTGACATCCGACGCTGGGTCAAAGACACTGCCCCGAACCGCAGTCCACGGGCTCCTTGCGGCCACCCCGGACGGCATGGGCGTCATCGGGACGAACCAGGCAGGCGCAACCACCTCGACGCAGACCCTACCGTTCCCCGTCCGGCCCCGCAGACAGCGCCACACCCGCACCGCCCCAGCGCCCGCCACCGCGCCACCGCCGGTCCCTGCCCGACGACAAGAGTGTCCGCACCCGCGCAGAAGGCCATGCTCGCCGCCTGGCCGCCGGATCCGCGGGCCAGGACAGCGATCGCGACGTCCGGCTTCAACCGCCGGGCCCGCCACGAGAGATGCTCGAACACGATCGAGTGAGTTCCGCCCATCGCCCCCGCGCGCCCGACGCACCCCCCTTATTCTGTTGGGTGTGCCCGCAGCGCAGAGCCAGAGGACGCAACCCCGCCGGTGGGCGCGCTGCGACGCGGCCACCGCCCTCGACAGCACCGGAGCGTGCCCATGACCGCCCCGCAGCCCCAGGCCGTGGACTCAGTCGTCGTGCGCGCCTGCGCGGTGATCTTGAATGCCGGGCAGGTCTGCTTGATCAGGCGACAGCGGGAGGGCGGTGAGCAGTACTCCCTCCCAGGAGGCATGGTCCGTCGTGACGAGCTCACCGTCGACGCTCTGGCTCGCGAGCTCAAGGAGGAGTTGGACCTCGACGTCACCGCGCTCCCCGCGCCGCCCCGACTGCGGTGGACACAGGACCAGCTGACCACCCGCCCCGGTGACCACTCCCTTTTCCGCCGCTACCACCTGATCTACCTCCTCGACCTGCCCGACAGTGCCCGCGGCGACCTGGCCCCCACCGAACGCGACGCGGACGACATCACGCAGGTGTGCTGGGTGCCCGCCGACGATGCCGCCGGCCTACACCTGTACCCGGGGGCCATGCCCGCGTTGCTGGCCCTGGCGAGCGTGCTGGCGCCCTCCGACCTCGTCGAGTTGCCGCCGCTGACGGACCGAACCTTCACCTGGCGGTGACCGGCCCGCCCCGTCTCGTCGACGACCCCGCCTTCGCCAACACCACGCTCCTGGTCATCGACTTCGAGGCGACCACCCCGGCCGGCCACCGTCCGCAGCCGGTCGAGGTCGCCGCCCTGGGCCTGCGGCACGTTCCCGGCCACGGCCCGCAGCCGACCGGCTTCCGCTCCACTTCCCTGATCCGCCCGCCCGACTTCGCCCCCGTCACCAGCGCGATGACCCGCACCACCGGCATCCGGCCCCAGGACGTCGCCGACGCCCGCACCGTCGACCAGGTCCTCGCCGAACTTGACGCCACCGTCCCGGCCGGACCGCTGCTCCTGGTGGCTCAGCACGCCCCGGTCGAGGCCTCGCTCCTTTATGATCACCGCGACCACTGCCCCCGACTGGCCCGCACCCCGCTGCTGGACACCCGGCTCCTGGCCAAGGCCCTGCACCCGCTGCTGCCGTCCTTCGGCCTCGACGCGCTGATCGCCGCGTTCGGCCTGCCCAGGCCAGCCGACCGGCACCGGGCCATGGCCGACGTCGACGTCACCGCCCTCCTGCTGCGCCGCCTGCTTACCGACGCCGCCGCCGGCACCCGCTACGGCACCCTCGCGGACCTGCTCGCGGTGGCCGGCCGCGAGGCCAGAGCCGCGCGCTCCGAGCAGCAGAGCCTGTTCTGAATCCGCTCCGGTCATCTGCGGAGCAGGAGGCGGTGATGGGCCAGGAGCACCTGGGTGTACACGGCTCCCGGACACTTTCGTGACCACTGGGCTCGCAGCGTCGACGCTGGCGCAGCAGGCCCGCTCAGTCCATGCGCAACCGTCAGCCGGCCCCGGGAGCGCGCCATCCGGGAACTGCCCGCGCTCACTACGCCGGCGCGACCGGTCAGTCCGGGCAGGCGCCTGAAGACCGCACCCGGGACAACAACCGGCCAGCTGGTGGCTGATCTCTGCCTTCCTCCTGCCCGCGCCTCGGGGCAGCACGAGAATCGGAGTACCGGCGTGGGAGGAAGCCGTCCGATCCGCGCGAACCACCGTCTCTCCCGAGACCAGCACCGTGTCTTCTGGGCCCGGCCGGCCGCCGGGCACGACCGCATTGGAGCGCCACGTTGACCTTCGAGCCCGCCGACCTGAACCTCACCGACCCGACGAAGAGCTACCTGGAGTTCGTCCTGAACACCGACCCGCGCCTCGGGATCGCCTCGGCGGCGCTGAATGCCGACGTGTCCATCGAAGCGGTCCAGGTCCGGACGGCTGCGACGCAGGAGTGGCTGGGCCGGCTGGTGCGCTGCGAACCGAACGCGATGCACTGCACGCTCGTGGAGTCAACGGAGATCCCCACCCTGTTCCACCCGTGCGTCGAAGAGGACAAGGACAGCCCGGCGGCCGTGAACGGGTCGGGCTGTGTGTGCCGCCGGTCGTTCTACGACCTCGAGTTCGGGCTGCCCGTCGTCGGTCAGCACTTCAAGCACCAGGGCCAGGGCGGCACAGACCGGTGGTCCTACCAGACCTACGCCCCGCTGGCTCTGCGCCCGAAGGACACCTTCAGTAGCTTCCTCGTCGGCCGCGGTCTGTTCTGGGCCCGGACGAGCGAGGGTCTGCTGGCGATCCTGCCGCAGCGCCGGGCCGTCGGCTACAACGTCGGCTACAGCGGCGGTAGCGGCCCGGAGGCCCTGGCCGCCTACCTCACCCAGGTCGCCGACACTGACGGGAAGGACACCACCGTCGGAACCCCCTACCACCGGGCACACCCCGCGATCCTGGAGTGGACCGAGAGCGAAGCGGCGGACCGCGGCACGAACGAGCTGACGCTGCGGGACCTCAAGGCCATGATGAACGGCTGACCGCAGGGCTGACGGCACGGGACCAAAGCCCTCGCTGAGGTCCCCTGCGGCACCTGAAGGTCCCCCGGAGATGGGGCCGGTGCAGTTGGGCAGCACTCGTCAGCAGTCGACCCCGGCGTTGCGCCAGGCCACCAATACGTCGTCAAGAACGGCCCGGTGGCCGGGGGAGACCTCCTGCTGCAGCAGGAGGCGGGTGAGCAGTATGTCGGCGCTGGGCAGGTCGAGGGCGAGCACCGCGAGGATCCTCTCCAGGACGGCGATCACGCCGCGAAGGTCGGTTTCGTGGACGACCTCGAGGTAGTCCGACAGCAAGTCGGCCAGGCGGGCACCGTCGCTGCCGGGGCTGCTGCCGGAGGCTTCAACGAGGGCTGCGCGGCAGGCCCGGACCGCCTCCAGGGCGTAGACCGGCACCGACGCCGCCCGCAGGTTCTCGGGGCTGTGGTCATCGGTCGCCAGGTCGCCCACCGCCTTGGCGGCGATCTGCCAGGTCAGGGCTGGCGCCAGAAAACGGGTGTCGTCCGCGGTGCGCGCCGCGGCCGACGCCACCGTCCCCAGCACCTCACCGACCAGACGGGTATCGGAGCTGAAGGCGAGGCTTGAGGGCAACAGGACGGGGTGCTCGCTGTGGGCGTGAGGCTTGCTCATACGAAGAGTCCGTCCACAACGGACGCCGCTTGTGCCGTTCTGAAAGGATGTGCACCGTGTTGGATGATGACGAGCTGATCGAAGGCGTGTTCGTGAGCCAGGCGTACGCGCTGGCCCCGCTGAGGTACCGGGCCGACTACTCCGACCCCCGCTCGTACACACCGCTGGAGCCGGTCTACGAGGACCTGCGCTCCGCGCAGCAGCGCTGCGAGGACGAACTGCGGGCTGCCCGGTCCGACGGCCCTCAGTTGGAGTTCCAGTGGGTCCCCAACCACGACGAGCACGCCGACTACCCCGCGGTGCACTGGAGCATGAAAGTCCGGACCCCACAGGTACGGCAGTTCCTCGCCCTGGGCTACGCGGTCTCCGTGGTCGGCTCCTACACCGACGGCGTCGCCTTGGGCGCCCTTGAACACGGCTGAGCGGGGGCCAGTCCGCGGCGCCTCCTCGCACAGTCCGGTGCCGTCCCGGCAGTGCGGCTGTGCCGCGCCAACCATACGGCCACCGTCCAACCGGTCACCGCCAAGGCCACCATGGCGATGCCGCAGCCCAGGAAGCTGCTGCCGGGTGCGAACGCGGCCAACGCCGGCAGCACGCACATCCCCGTCATCCCCGCCAGATGCAGACCGGCGCTGTCCACAGTGATCAACCGAAGTCTCTCCCCTGCGGGTAGACGCGACAGCGCTGTCCGCAACTGGATCGATCCCCAGGGCACCGTCAGACTCGACAGGGCGGTCAGGACAAGGACGGCCGCCAGGTCTCGGGCCAAGGCGTAGCCGGCGAGCACCGCGCCGCGCACCAGCCAGGACGCGCAGTAGGAGTGGAGGAACCGCTTGGGCAGCGCAAGATTGCCCACCAGCAGGTTCCCCACCACGGACCCTGCGCCCATGCAGGTGACCACCAGCGCGTACGCGTCGGGCCTAGTGTGTAGCCGCGAGGCCAGCAGAATCGGTACCCCCACCGTGGTGATCGCATAGAGGAACTCGCCGGTCCCGTGCAGTCCCAACGCGCAGGCCAGAGCTGGATGGCGCCGCAGGGTCGGCCACGCCTTCGGAGCTGGTGCCGGTGACGGCGCTGCAGTTGGCGTCACGCCAGCAGCCAGCCACCTCGGCTGGCGGGCCAGCCACCGCAGGGCGACAGCGGACACCGCGAAGGTGCCCGCGTCGATCAGGAAGAGGCGTTCGGCGGGGAGGAACGCCAGCAGCACTGCGGCCGCTCCCGGTCCCAGGATCCAGGTGAAGCGGCCAGTGAGATCCATCAGTCCGTTGACGTGCTGGACCTGGTCCTCGGCGACGAGCTCAGGGACGAGCGCGGAACGGGTTGGGTCGGCCAGGGCGTCCGCCGTCCCGATCACCATGATGACGGCGACGGCGGCGGGAAAGCCCAGGAGGTGCCACAACCACGGCAGGGCACCGACCACGCCGATCTGGGCCGCGTCCACCAGGGACAGGGCCCGGAACGAGGCGAGTCGTGCGACCAGGCGTCTGCCGAACGTGCCGATCAGCAGGTGTGGGATCGACTCGGTGACCACCAGCACACCCATCGCGACAGGTCCCGATGTGGCGAGCACTGTCCACATCAGGGCGAGCGTGAAGAACCGGTCGCCGAACACCGACAAGGTCTCCGCCAGCCACAGGACCAGAACGGAGCGCCTCTGCAGTAGCCGCAGGTATCCCACGGTCCGTCACACTAGGGACTGAAGCGGCCCGACGGGGTGGGACCCGTCACTTCTTCACCCGATCGAGTACCCCGCACGCGGCGGTCGCCGTGCGCGCCGGCTCCTCGCGGCGCGACGTCAAGCGGCGCGGGCCAGCGGCAGCGCCCGTTCGATCAGCTCGCGGGCGCAGGCGGTGCTGAGGTGCGGGCGCAGGGACGCGATCATCGTCCGGACGCGGTCGTCGGCCCTGCCGGACTGGACGTGGGGGTAGTCGTCGAGGGCGCTGTGCCATTCCCGGCAGGCTTCCTCGAGCCGTCCGGCTTGGAGCTTCCATTCGCCGAGCATGGCGCGGTGGCGCACTCTGGCACGGCGGTAGACCAGGGAGCGCATCTTCTCGGACAGCTCCAGTCCTTGGATGGCCGTGGTGTGGTCGCCAAGCAGGAAGTTGACCTGCGCGGTGTGATAGTTCATCGAGGCAGGATCGTAGGAGCCGTGGGCTGTCGCTGCGGATTCCGCTTTCTCCATCGCCGCCTCCGCCTCGCGGATCTTGGCCAGGGCGGCGCGGCGATCGCCGGTCTGGGCCAGGGCGTGGGCCTGCTGTCCGGAGAGGAAGGCGCGCATCCTGGGTCCGGCGTGCTGCGATACCGCTGACGCGGCGTCGGCGAATCGGAGCGCTGCGGCGCCGTGGCCGAGCTCGACGGCCTGGACGCTCATGCCCCTCAGGGCAGTCCTGTAGGTGACGGGGTCCTCGGCCGCCAGCGCCAGTTCGAGGGCCTTGGTGTAGTAGCGCTGGCCGAGCTGGTCTAGGCGTTCGTCGACGGCCATGTACCCGGTGAGGTAGAGATGGTCGGAGGCCGCGGACAGCAGCGCCTTGCGGATTTTCTCGCTCGCGCTGGCCCGCAGGTGCGGGACGATGGTGTTGACGAGGAACGCTGCCGCGAGGGGCCGGACGGCCCGCCCGCCGTACTGGTCGTCCATCTCGCTGAGTCTGCCGGTCATGCCGGTGACCGCGTCGACCTCGGCCATGCCGATGCGCCGGTGGGGGTCGGTCCGCAGTTGCTGGAATCGTCCCAGGCCATCGGGCCAGCCCGGGACGGCCAGGGCGACGGAGTACAGGCCGGCGCTGAGCACGCCCCTGCGGGTGGGATCCATATCCAAGCTCCCGAGGTCGATCAGTTCCGCCACCGTATCCGTGCTGACGGCTGGCGGGTCGCGGCGGTCGCGGAACCCGGCGTCCGCAGCCGAGACCGGTCGGCCGAGCCTGCGGGCGAGGGTTTCCAGGACGGCTGCCTGTGACTTGGGCATCGGGCGGGTGCCGGTGAGCCAGTGGGAGACGGCGGAGTCGTCGTACTTGAGTCGTTGACCGCCTTCCGTGCCGGTGCGGTTGACCGCGCGGGCGAACTCTCCGTTGTTCCAGTGGGTCTCGGTGATCAGGGCGGCGAGGGCGTGGTTCGGCGTTCGGATGCGCGGTGCCACGGCATCAGCCTCTCCGAGCGGGGTTTCAAGGGTTTCAGCCTTCAGGTGTGTCCCTACCGTATTCACCGACCGCGCACACCTGTTGACTGTTAGTCAGTTGCGTTCGGGCACCGCAGGCAGCCGCCACCACCCGCGGGTGGTCCGTCCGTTGCGGTGTCCGCGCGCTGCCGGGACGACCGGGGGTGATCACAGGCATGGTCCAACGCACCATCGGGCACCGAGCACCGCTGAGCGCCTGCCCCAGGGCCGGCCGGACCACATCCGTTCCTGGGAGCCAGCCCGCGTCCGCATGCCCGAGATCGACCTGCGGCGAGGAGCCCGTTGGACGCGGGTTCAACCGTGGAGGCCCTGCAGTTGGTCCGCACCGATTCCTGGAGGAAGCAGCATGTCCCCGCGCCCGCGATCCGACGGCACCGACACCCCCGACGTCCTGATGCGGCAGCCGGAGCCCTGGCCCGAGACCGGCGGGCTGTTCATCACCCTGGACGGTCCCAGCGGGGTCGGGAAGACGACCATGGGCGCCCGGCTGGGGACGTTCCTGGGCAGCAGGGGGCTGAAAGTGTGCGCCACCACGGAGCCCTCGCACTCAGCGATCGGAGAGCTGGCCCGGTACGGCACCCACGAGTACCACGGGATCGCACTGTCGCTGCTGATCGCCGCCGACCGCTACCACCACGTCGAGACAGTCGTCCGCCCGGCGCTGGAGCGCGGGGAAGCGGTGGTCTGCGACCGGTACCTGCCCTCGTCCCTGGCCATGGACCAGCTCGACGGGGTGCCGCCGGACTTCCTGTGGAACATCCATCGCCATCTGCCGTGGCCGCATCTGGCGATCTTCCTGACCGGCCACTGGCAGCTGTGCGCGACCCGGGCTGCCGGGAGGGGCAACCACAGCCGCTTCCACCTCGCCGACCAGGCCGCCAAGCAGAGGGAAGTCGAGCTCTTCAACCAGGTGGCCGACCAGCTCGCCGCCGCCGGCTACCCCGTGTGCCGGTACGACATCGGCGACCAGGACCCAGACACGGTCCACCGCGCCCTGGCCGAGCAGGTGGCCGCCCGCCTGGGCCTGTGAACGCCGCACCGCCCACCGCCCGCACCTTCGGACCAGGAGACGGCATGAGAGTGGTACTGCTCTACCCTGAGGTCTACGACATGGCCCGCTTCCGCGAGCAGCGCAAGGAGTTCCCGCCGTTCGGCGTGCTGTACCTGGCGGCGGTGATCGAGCAGGCCGGCCACGAGGTCGCCATCGAGAAGGTCACCCCGCACCGGACCCGCCTGGACCTGAGCGGCTTCGACGCGGTCGGCTTCAGCCTGGCGTCGTCGGCCACCTACGGCATCATGCTCAACGCCCGCCGGCGCAGCGCGATCCGCGAGGACGCGCTGGTGATGGTCGGCGGGGTGCACTGCAACTTCTACCCCGACTCCAGCCTGCGCGACTTCGACGCGCACGTCGCCGCCGACGGCGAGTCCGAGGAAACCATCCTCGCGATCCTGGAACACTACCGGGCCGGTCTGGCGAGCGTCCCCGGCATCCTGTACCGCGACGGCGACCAGGTCAGGCGCACCGCCAAGCGCCCCCTGCTGCGCAACATCGACAGCCTCCCGCTGCCAGCCCGGCACCTGCTGCCGCGTCAGGACATCGTGATCACGGACCGGCTGGCCGGGACCGACCTGGCGATGGCGCACGTGATGTTCTCGCGCGGCTGCCCGTTCCCGTGCAGCTTCTGCGCCGCCGGGCAGACCCGGATCCAGTACCGCGGCGGGGCCAGTGCCCTGGCCGAGCTGGAGCACCTGATCGAGGTGTACGGCATCGAGGGCTTCGCCATCGTGGACGACAACTTCATCGTGGCCCGCCAGAAGGTCGGCGACATCTGCGACCACATCGCCCACCTGGGCCTGCGGTGGTCGGCCCTGTCGCGAGTCGACACCGTCGACGAGGTATTGCTCGCGAAGATGGCCCGCTCCGGCTGCATCGAGATCAAGTACGGCATGGAGTCCGGCAGCGAGCAGCTCCTGAAGGCCATGCGGAAGAACACCACCCGCGCGCAGATCACCCGCGCCATCCACATGACCAACGACGTCGGGATCGCGGCGAAGGTCTTCGTCATCCACGGCTTTCCCGGCGAGAACACCGAGACCACCGAGGAGACGGTGAGCCTGCTGAGCGAGCTGGGCGCCGCCGTCAGCCGGGTCTCGCTGTTCCGGTTCGTCCCGCTGCCCGGCACCGAGGTCTACGACCGGGCCGACCTGTACGGGGTGCGCGGCACCCACCTGCAGCCCGACTGGGACGGGGACTGGGAGAAGTTCCACATCCACCACAACACGAAGAGGTGGTGGGGAAACGACCGCGAATGGGAGGAAATCGAAAGAACGCACGACCGGTTGAGGCAATTTGTCGAGGCGGGATGGAACACGCAGGGGTGAATTCAGGCGCAGCAGGCCGTCCTGCTAGGCTCCGCGCATGCTTGCGCCAGCCCGATCATTACCGGCAATTCGCCCGCTGGACGAGGTGACGTCACGGGGGCTGTGGAATTGGGTCCTGCGGCGCCAGGGCCTGGCGGACGAGACCCGGCTCGACTCGGTGGAATCGATCGCGCGCGCGAGCCTTGGCCTGCACGCCGCCAGGCTCCCCTCCCCGTTCGCCACCGTCGCCGCCCGCAGCGCCGGTACCGCCGTAGCAGCCAGCCTCTTCGCGCCGCCGACCCGCGAACGCGTCATGACGGTCCGCTGCATGCGGAAAACCCTCCACACCCTGCCGCTGGACCTCGCCGCCGCCGCCCACGCCGCGACCCGCCACTACCGCGAGCGCGACGCCCTACGGGCGGTGACCAACGCCCACGAGAGCCTGGCCGACGTCGAGGCGGCCATGGACGAACTGGCCGTACTGCTGGGAGCGCACGGCCCCCTGCACCACCGCGAGATCGAACGCCGCCTGGCCGGCCGCCGCATCAGCACCCCGCGCGGCCGCCTCGCACTCAAACTGGCCTGGGAGCGCGGCGACATCGCCTACCGCAACACCTCCGAGGCCTGGAACCGGGAGCTGCGCACCTTCGCGCTGACCAAGCAGGCCTATCCCGCGGCGAACCTGGGTCTGGACCGACACCATGCGACCGCGCTCCTGGTCGAGGCGTACTTCGACCGCTACGGCCCAGCCACCCTGGCAGACGCGGTCTGGTGGTCGGCCCTGTCACGGACCGCAATCACCGACGCCCTGGCCCGCAGCAGCCGGGAGGTGGCCATGGTCACCACCGCCTGGAGCGACCAGCCGCAGTACATGTTCGCCGACCGCCTGGAGGAGTTCCTGACCACCGACCCCTCCGCCCACCGGGCCGGGGTGAGCCTGCTCGCGCATGAAGACGTCGCCCTCAAGGCGTACTTCGAGACCAGGACCCGCTACCTCGGTGCACTGCAACCGCGGCGGGCCTTCAACCAGATCGGTGAAGTCCTGCCCACCGTCGTGCACGACGGGACCGTCATCGGGACCTGGGCCTGGGAGCCGACCGGGCGCCGCGTCGCCACCAGCCTGGTCGCCGGCGCAGCGACCGCCGAGGTCCGCAGAGCCGTACGGACCCGCGCCGACCAGCTGACCCGGGTCCTACGCGGCCGGTGGACCACCGCCCGCCCGACCGGAGCCCCGCAGATCCCGGGCCAGACAGCGCTACTACCACACCCGGACCCGGTGTAACGGGCGTCCGCCGATCCCGGGCAGGCGATCAAGAATCGGCTGCTAGCCTGCTGCCCCGGCATCTCCGAATCCCCGACCGTACAGCGAGGCTCCGCGTGATCCCTCTCGAACAGAATCAGTCGCTCGAAGAAATCCAGGCCTATGTGGCCGACATGGAGAATGAGCGCGGTTTCAGTACGAGACCGGTTATCGAGCAGTGCCTGCAGCTCGGCGAGGAGGTCGGGGAAATCTTCAAAGCCGTGCGCAAGCGGGAGAAGATGCGCCTGGACCCGAACTCGGCCGTCGGTGACGTCGGGGAGGAACTGGCGGACGCCCTCATCTACCTCTGCGCGATCGCCAACCGCCTCGACATCGACCTCGCCGGCGCGCTGAGGAACAAGGAAGCGGTCAACGAGACCCGCACCTGGGTCTCTGCTTGACTCCACCCACGGCCCTGCGCGTTCCTGCCGCACTGGACAGCGCCGAAACCTTCCTGGCCGCGCACCGTCAGGCGTTCCAAGACGCCCTGCGGTGAAGACCGGAGCCGGGCGTCGATGATGAGCCCGGCCCCGGGCACCGCTCCAACATCCACCGCTGCCAGATGAGCCTGACCTGCGGGGGAGTCGGACCCTGCACCAACTGTCAGTGTCCGGTGCTGCAATGAAGGGATGCGGGGGCAGCGCAGGGCCGCCATCCGCCGGCTGGAGGGGGCGTACATGTCAGGGAGTACCGAGCGCGGGTGGGAGACCATCGCCAAGTGGATTCTCATCTTGGCTACGGGGGACGCGGTCGTCGAAGACTTCAGTGGCTGGGCGAACCGCCACCTCTGGATCACCATTCCAGTGCTGTTCGCGGTGGGCGTGTTAGCCGTCCTCGCCGGTCCGCGGCTCTTGGCGCGCTGGCGCAACCGGCCGCTGCCCCATCAGCAGTCCACCGCGCCGGCGGCCTCCGCACCACCGAAGGTGGCGACCTTCTCCCTCGCGGACTTGGACGCCGTCACCTGGAGGCGTTTCGAGCTCGTGGTGTGCGAGCTGCTGGAGCGGGACGGGTTCCTTGACGTCCAGCACGTCGGAGGTGCGTCCGACGACGGAGTGGATGCTGTGGCCTGGACCCCGGACGGGCGCAAAGTGGCGTTCCAGTGCAAGAAGTGGGTCTCGGAGATCGGCCCCAACTATGTGAGAGAGCTCAAGGGATCCGCACAGCCCCTCTACGACGCGGACGTCGCTGTGCTGGTCGCCATCAACGGCTGCACACCGTCGGCCGTTGACACCGCACGCAGGGTCAAGGTTCACTTGGTGCAGCGGGACGCGTTGGCACGTTGGGCGGCCGGAGAGCCACTGCGAGTCCTGCTCCCCGTCCTTACTCCCCGTGAACCGGTCCCGGTGACGGTGAGCGCATGACGCTGCGACAGGAGGGCGTCGTGGACGACCGCTTCGGCCGGTGCGCGGATTCCCGTTCTGCTGCCTTCGCGGCGATCGCCGGACGATGGACCCGCCTGCGCCAGTGGGCGCCCGCGGGCGGTGTCGAGCGGCGGCGCGGTCGACGTCTGCGCTCGAAGCCGGCCAGGCGCCGCGGCACGATCGACCGCCACCACCACCTTCGGCTGCTCGCCTGGCGGGGCCTGTACCGCACGCCGGAGGTCCTCGGGATGGTGCTGATGCTGTGCACCATCGGGCTGCTCGCCGGCCGCTGGACCGGCTGGTGGCCCTCGCCCTTCCACCTAGCCGTCGACTGCGTCGGGCCAGTGGGCTTCTGCTCCTACGTGTACTTCTCGACCCGGAGAAGCATCCGCGCCGACTGGGACGCTCGGCTGGCCGCCGGGCCCCAGCTGCAGCTGACCCTCGATCAACTTACTGCTCTTGGACCCATTCCGTTCGAGACCGCTGTTCGGGACCTGATGCGACGAGACGGCTTCCGCGCCGAGCAGGTGGGCGGTGCCAATGATGACGCGGTCGACGTCTGGGCCAGGGACATGGACGGGTGGGTCTGGGTCGTGCAGTGCAAGCACCGCCGTGACGGGCTGGCAAGCAAGCAGAGGACCGACGCCAAGGTGATCAGAGAGCTGAAGGGAACAGCCAGCGACATGCACCGGGCCACCTTCGCGATCGTGGTGACCAACGGTCGCTTCACGGCCAACGCAGTGGAGAAGGCCGCCGTTCTCGGCGTCCACCTCCTCGACGGGATCCAGCTCGCGCAGTGGGCCACCCAGGAGCGGTCGCTGCGGGACCTGCTCGGGGTCCCGGCCCCACTTCGTCACCCGGCCGACTTCGAGCGGAACAGGTGACCGCACGCCGAACGGGTCCGCCTCGGCAGCGGCGCCGAAATCCGGCTCCATGACGCTGTTCTGCCAAACGAGGAGGCCGTGCCCGGTACATTCACCGACGACCCCGCCACGGGCTCGAGGAGACGTGCGCTGCCGCAGCGGCCCCACGAAGCCACGGCGGGGGAGAGGCCGTCGGGGTCGGCCGGGGCCGGACTCCAGCAACCGAACGAGGTATGCATGAGCAACGAAGCCGTGAAGTACGTCCTTGGCCTGCAGATCCCGGACCCAAACGCGAAGCGGGTGTTCATGGTGCTGGCCGGGCTCACCGCGCCGTCGGCCATGAACTCGCCGATCATGGGCCTGGAGCTGAAGGATGCCGACATCCCCGCCCTCGCCGAGCGCGCCGGTCTCTCGGCGGACGACTTCCGCAACCTGCTGCGAAAGCTGAAGACCCTGGTGCGCATGGACGTCCTTGAGCACGGCGACTCCTGGGAGATCGTCTACGGCCCCTCCCACACCGACCGCGAGGCCACCAATCAGCCCCAGGCAGCGCCACTGGCACCTGTCCGGTCCGCGGCACCGAAGGGCCCGCCGGCCAGCTCCATCACCCATCCCCGCTACTGGCTGGTGCACACCCTGCCGTGGCCGCAGGGAACGGCATCGGTGCGCGAGTGCGCTCTGGCGCACGCCCCCTCCCTGATCCCGCGCCAACTGCTCGGCGCCGACGCGACCTCCGTACTGCTGGTCGCCGACGCCTACCAGCAGCAGACCGGCCTGCGCACCGTGTTCTTCAGCGACCTGACCCGATGGCTGGGCCAGCAAGGACGGACCTGGGCCGACGTGAACCGCGCAGACTGGGAAAACGGCCTGACGCAGCTGCAGCAGACCCCGACCCTCGCGCTCTACCTCGGGCTGAGCCAGTTCCACCACACGCTCGTCGGCGACCCCTCGCTGGAACAACTGGTCCTCTACCAGCCCGGCCAGCAGCCGTACGAAGTCACCGATGAGGACCGCCGACAGGTGCGGGACTTCGTCGATGGCGTCCTGGCCCGGGACTGGCCCGGCTACGCGCAGAGCATGATCAACGCGGGGAAGATACGCAACGGGTGACGCAAGGAGGCAGAGAAAGGTCGGCGTCGGCCACCGGGGACTCGTGACCGCGCGTGGCACTCGCCTCGGGGAGCCATCACCTCACGTTGCCACCGCCCGTGCAGTGCTACGAGCTGCACGACGTTGACCTGCTGCAGCGCCACGGGCGGCTGCCACCACGGCCGGAGCCCCGGTGCCGCCGGCGTTCGGTGGACCTCTGACCGATCTCCGGTTGAGTGGCCGACATCAGTTGTGGTGACCCAGTGTGGGCAGTCCGCCGTTCAGCGCCCGAACGCTGTGGCCGCGGTTCGCCTCTCGCCTGGCCGCGAGCATCTGCCGTCCCAGAGCCCTCCAGCGGTCGGCCTCAGCTTGGCGGCCGGCTTCGCGGGACATGACAGCCAGGGCGAGGACCGCTGACCTGGTCCGAGCGAACAGGACGTCCGCAGCCATCGAGACCTGCCCGGTAACGGGCACAGCACCCGCCGGGCCGCGCACGCAGAGCACCGCGTGCCCTTCATTCCCGGCAGGTCGCACGTAGAGATGGGCGCGGCTGCTTCCGGTGGCGATCGCGACCAGCGCGAGCAGCGTCGGCTCGTCATCGGGCATCAGCACACCCTCAAGGCCGGCCGCGTGCGCCCCGCCCAGTGCGGCCGCGGTGATGACGCCGGCGTTGCGTTGGACCTTCATCCGCATCGTCGGCCGCGCCTGCGGCTGCTCCCGGTCGACCCGAGCAGACCGCCGTAGCCGTGCTGCCCGTCCTGGCAGGCTCATCCGCTGTCCCCTTTTCACCGCACCGGTCCGCCTGATCGGTCTGACAGCCATAGTCCATGACAGGACGCCGGGATCACCATCGCGCAGGCCCAGCACCGAAGCGTTGCCCCGGCCGGAGGTCACTTTCCACGGGTCGGGCGCACCTCCGCATCCCCGGTGCGCCGCTCCGGCGTCCCGTCAGGCCAGCCACGGAAGCATGGGTGCGTTCGGCCCCGCGCCTCTGTCCTTCGGCCTGGGTGTGATCGATTGCAGCTTTCCATGGGCCGGTCCAGGGCAGCGGCTCGCTCGCCGTGCACGCGGGAACTAGGGCTGGCGGCCAGTGAACTGGTCGAGGTCGTCTGCATAGGAGGACAGGAGGTCGTCGCCGTAGCCGGGAATGGCCTCCAGGCGCTGCAGGAGGCGGGCGAGGACGTATTCCAGGTGCCCCTGTGGGTCGGGGGCAGCTGGTCGGCTGAGGCCACCGGGTGCTGCGGTGGAGCGCGGGATGCGGTCGTAGGCCAGGTCGGGGACGATGTCGGCGCCGCGCAGGGACTCGGCCAGGGTGATGCGTGCGATGGTGTCGCCTGGATCCAGGGTGCGCAGCGCCGTGGCGGCAGTGCCGGCCAGGGCGGTGCGGTCTTCCAGGGAGTAGACGGTGACCGGGGTGCAGGCCCGGTCCAGGGCCCGGGCCACGGTGCTGGCGGTGGCGTCCCAGCCGGGCAGGGTACTGCGCCGCTCTTCGGCGGCTGCGCGGAGCTCGTCGCGCAGCGCGGGGTCGGTCAGCCACTGCTGCAGCACTTCGGTCCAGGCGGCCGGGTCGTGGGGATCGAGCAGGCGGCCGGGCGGTCCCAGGGAGGTGCTGTACAGGGCCTCGTAGGTGCCGCCGGTACAGGTGGCTGCGACAGGCAGGCCGGCGGCCAGTGCCTCGCCGATGACCATGCCGTACGTCTCGGCTACGGAGGGCAGCAGGGCCAGGTCCGCATTGGCGTACTCCGCCGCCAGCGCCTCGCCGGCCAGCGGGCCGGTGACGGTGATCCGCTCGGCCAGCCCGGCCTTGGTTGCGGTGTCGCGCACGGCTGCCACGTAGTCGGGCGCGCGTTCGGGGCCGACCAGGCGCAGCGTCCATGGCAGGTGCGCCAGCGGCTCCAGTGCCTGGACCAGCAGCATCTGGTTCTTCGTCGGGGTGATGGCGGCGACGCACAGCAGGCGGGAGGCGCCGGGGCTGCCGGTGGCCAGCGGGGCGCGATCGGTGCCGGGCGGCGCGGCAGTCGTCGCCTGGTAGGTGAGGTTGTAGGTGCTGCAGATCCGGTGGCGGATGTGGTGGCTGGTGGTGACCGTGCCCGCGCACCGGCGCAGCATCGTCCGCTCCGCCTCTTGCAGGTCCACCGCCAGGACGCGGTCCAGGCCGACCTCGTCCGCGAGCGGCATGTGCACCAGCGCCACCATCGTCAGTCGTTGCGCGGCGGTGTCGATGATCTCGGGCACGCAGCAGCCGACCAGGCCGTCGATCAGTACCACCGACCCTGTCGGCAGGTTCTGCAGCAGCTCCGCGAGTCGGCCGCGGTCGGCTTCCGAGGGCAGAGGCCAGCCGCCGGGGACCGGGTGCATCCGCACATCCCAGCCATACTGGGGCAAATGCCGCGCCATCGTCGTGTCGTAGACGTTGCCGCCGCTGGGGTTCGTGGGGTCCTCGACGCTGGCCGGGACGACGAAGTGGACCATGCCCGGCTGCTGCCTGCTGCCACCGAGAGATGTCATGCTCACCAGGATGCCCGCTGGTGCCCCCCGAAGACGTGGAGTCCAGGAAAACCACGAACCCACCGCGTGAGCCGGACTCGATCAGCAGTCCATGCCTCACATACCTGGACGATGGTCGGCTGACCTGCCGCACAGGACCGCAAGGTCCAGAGGAGAATCGGCAGTTGACCGGTCTTGCCCGGAAGGCGCCGGGCCGATTGCACACTTTCACCTGGTGTCCGTCCGCCGGGAGATTCCATGGCCACGCACCCACCCCATGCTGGCCGCCCACCTGGAGAATCCCGTGGCCGCTGACACCCAGGATGGGCAGGACGCCCATGGGGGCATGAAGGACAGCGGGAAGGGATGTGCGGGCGGCCTGCCAAGCTGCCGCAATGGGACATCATTCATATCTGGTGATCGCCGGGCACCACTTCTTGGCGTGCCGGGACAGCTACATCCCTGAGGTGGCGGCGCTGTTCACCGAACAGGACCGCATGCTGGTGCGTACGGCAGGGGCCGAGGGCCCGCAGACGCAGTTCGGATACCGGTCTACGGCCGCGGTGCTGCGCGAGCGGCTGCAGGTGCTGGGCTGTACCTCGGCCCGAGCACGCGCTGACCTGGACGCGGAGATCGCATCCTGGAGCGAGCGCTCCGGACCGGCATCCGACTGGCGCGGTCCGGTCCCCCTGGCGGAGCAGGTACTGGAGGAAGCCCGGCGACGTCTTGGTACCCACTTCGACTCCCTGTCCGTGAACGACCTGCTGAAGATCGATCCCCAGAGCGACCCGATCCACGCTCTCAGCTGGCACATGAGCCCCCGCAGTCTGGTGCGCCTTCTGCTCGACAGTGCACCGGACCTTGCGGCCTTGACCGTGGACCTGGACCTGAGCGAGCTCACGGGCTGCTGTGTGGAGATGGACCCGGACCTGCCAGTGGCCGGCCCGGCCCGTGAGGAGCAACTGGCCGATGCCGCGTTCAACGCGCCGCTGCTCATCCTGACCGAAGGCGTCACCGACGGCCGACTGCTGGCGGCGGGTATGGAGGTGACCCACCCGCACCTGGTTGGGTTCGTGAACTTCTTCGACTTCCCGGGCACCAACGCGCAGGGCGGCGCCTCGCAGCTGGCCAAGACCGCGACCGCGTTCATCGCGGCCGGGGTGGCGAACCGGTTCGTCGTCCTGGCCGACAACGATGGCGCCGCCCACACGGACCTGGCGACGCTGAAGACGCAGTGCCCGCCGGAGCGCGGCGTGGTGGTGCACTACCCGCCACTGGAGTTCCTGGAGTCCTACCCCACCGCGGCTCCGGACCGCCAGGGCCTGGCCGCCGCCGACGTCAACCAGCGTGCTGGTTCACTGGAGATGTACCTGGGTCGGGATGTGCTCACCGAGTACGACGGCCAACTGATGCCGGTGCAGTGGCTCACATGGAAGCCGAGTGTGGGTTGGGTCCACGGCGCGCTGGCTCCCGCGGACAAGAAGGCGGCGCAGAAGCGCTTCAAGGCCAAGGTGAAGGCCGCCCGAGCAGGACTGGCCACCGGAGCCGAGGACTGGAGCGGGATCCGCGCGATCATCGACGCGATTGTGCGTGCCGCCGGCTGACGCTCCCGGCCCCGCGGCCCGAACCGACGCAGACACCCCCAGCGGGGCCCCCGGGCGTGGTTCCGTGTTCCGACCGCACCGGCGGTTCTGGCGCCGGGATCTGGTGGCCCGGTGACGGGTGAGCAGTGACACAGGGAGCGGAGCGGTGTAGGCGCTCCGCGTGTCGGTGCAGCCCAGGTGAGCGTAACCCGCTGGGCGTCAACGACCGGGCAGGTCGACGACCACTGGTGAACCGGCAGCCTCGATGATCGTTCGGTACAGGACGGTGTCACCCATGATGCGCGCGTAGTACAGGGCCAAGGCCAGCTCGGTGGGTCGCAGCAGGAAGCGCAGCCGGCCGTCGGGGTCTTCTTGCGGGGGTGTCCCGAGGCGGAGGTTGGCCGCGGTCAGGAGCGCTGCCCACCGCTGCGGGGAGCAGAGCACCACGGTGGTCTGCCGGTGGCGCTCGATCTGGTCCATGGCCGTGGAGCACTCGCGGGCGGCGGCGCGGCCGCTGGTGTGATCCCGCAGCAGCCTGCGCAGGCTGGCAAGCTCCTGGCTCGCGGTAGGGCGCGCTCCCCAGGTCGGGGGCAGCAGGGTGTCCCACTCGCTGACCGGGACCAGCATCGCGACAGACTTTCCAAGGTGTGCGGGACGCCGTGTGCCAGGGTCACCGCGGTGGGCGTCGCGGGCGTCGCCGTCCTGCTGAAGGTCGATCAGTACCTGGTCGCCCGGTGCCCGGGCGGCGGTGAGGATGCCCTGGTAGAGGGTGGCGTTGCCCATCGAGCTCGCACACCACAGCATGGCCGACAGTTCGGCCGGGCTCATGGTGAACGTGATCCGCCCGTCGGGTTCCTCCTGTGGGATGGAGCCGAGCCGGAAGTCCGCTTCGGTGAGGATCTGAGCCCACAGGTGCGGCGGGCAGGTGACCTGGCCGGAGCGCCGGGCGCCGGTGAGCCGTTCCTGATCCTGGCGCAGTCGGTGGGCGGCGGCGCGGTCGGTGGTGCAGTCCCGCATCCGCTGGACGCCGCGGCGCCACTGTTGGCGCAGGGACGGGCCGTTACCCCAGGTGTTGGGCAGGAGGGCGTCCCAGCTGCTGATCCTGCCGTACTTCACGAACCCTCCCCGTAGTCGGCCGCCGGTCGTGGGCCGCTGCCGATGATGATGCCCTACGCGGCTGCGCCCCTGATGGGCGCGGTGGCGGTGGCACCCCGGCCGGGATGTCACCGCCACCGCTGCGCTCAGGCGTTCAGCAGGGCCGCCGCCGCGGTCGCGGTGTCCAGGTGGCGGGCCAGCAGCGGGCTGCCGCCGGCGGCCTCGGTTGCCCGGGGACCGGCGCAGCCCAGGAGGTCCGCGACGGCGTCGCAGGCCGCCGGATGTTCGGCGAGCAGTGCGAGCCCGCCCTGGCCCCCCGTGGTCCGGCGGCTGCTGCTGGATGGGACAGCGGTGGCCAGCCAGGGCGGGGTGAAGGCATCCAGTGCGTCCAGGCGGCCGGGGAAGACCCGGGCTGCCTCGCGGACCAGCAGCGGTGCGAGGTCGGACGCGCCGGCCCGCAGGCCGGTGATCAGCAGCGGCAGCCACGGCAGCAGGACGGGGTCGGGCAGGCGGGCGAACGCGGTGGAGATCGCCTCGACGACGAAGTCGACCAGCGAAGGCACGGGCTCCAGGGCGTGGACGAATCCGCTGATGTAGCGCGGGTAGGCGGGCAGCGTCAGGGGGTTGTTCAGCAGGGAGTCGCAGCGCCGGCGAAGGTCGGTGCGCGTCAGGCGGCCGAGGTGAACCTGTGCCGCCCACAGCAGGGCGAGCTTGTCCGCGTCCTCGGGGTGCGCCTGGGCCAGGGCGATCTCCATCTGAGTGCGGTCGCAGCCCAGGGACACGGCCACCGATTCCAGGTTGAACAGGAACCCGAGCATCGCCGCGACCTGGCGTGCGGTGGCCTCCTCGTTGGTGAAGGCACCGGGGAGCAGGGTGCAGTAGTGCGCGTAGCCGGCCTTGACGAACGATTCTATCCACGGCGGCAGGACCGGCTCGTGGGTGCGGTAGTAGGCCAGCAGGCGGCGGATGCGGTGCAGCACCTCGGGAGCGGTGTCGACGGTCCGTTCGTGGGCCAGGACGTCCAGAGCGCGGGCGCCCAGTTCGTCGGCCAGCCGGCCGCTGCGCAAGAACACCAGGGCGTCCTCGACGGTGCTGAGCACCTCGGCGGCGGTGGCCTGCGGAGCGTAGGCGGTGCGGCGCAGCCGCTGCTCCAGGACCTGCTCGACTGTGACGCCCTGGTACCCCAGTTCGATCAGGGCGCGCTGGTGGGTGCCCAGGGCCAGGTCCCAGGACTCCTGGATGGAGTGTTCGCCCAGGCGCCGTTCGCCCATGATCGGGCGCACGGCTTCGGGGGGCATCAGGCAGCGGAGCATCCACAGCAGGTCCGAGCAGGGCGAGAGTTCGGGCCGGTTGGCGATGTCCAGCAGGGCGCGCTTGACGCCGCGCTTGTCCAGGGGGAGGTTCAGCGGGGCGAGGCGGTCGTGGACGTCGCGGGCCAGCGGCGGCAGCGCCTTGTAGCCGACGCGGCCGACCCGGTCACCGCCCATCATGATCTCGACCAGGCGGGTGACGTTCCTGCGCCCGGGCACCATGTCCTTCTCCAGGCAGGTCACCGCGCTGTCGAGAAAGTCGTAGGGCGTCGGCTTGGCCCGGTCCCGGATGCCGGCCAGCAGGATCGAGGTCTCGAACACCGCGATGGCGTCGGCGGTGGACGCCAGGTATCCGGCCGTCCGGGCGGCGCGGACGATCCCGACGCTCCAGTCCATCAGCTCAGCGGCGTCCAGCGGGTCCAGCACGGGGGGCTGCTGCAGGAACCCGGACAGGTGGTCGGCGATGGCGGACGGTCCCGCCGGGGCGGGTGCGGCCGCGGTCTTGCGGGCGCGGGAGGAGGCCTTCGTTCCGGCCTGGCCGGCGAGCCGGAAGGGAGTTACCTTGGACCGCTTGATCAGCTTGGCCCACTGGGTGGCGGCGATCGACACCGAGCCCGGGGCGAGCGCGAACTGCGCTTCGATCGCGGTGTGGCTGGAGGGGATCAGACCGTACTGCCAGGTCGTGTCGGTGCGCGCGGTGATGGTGAAGCTGTCCGTCCCGTGCAGCCCGAACTCCTGGACACGGCTGGCCGCGTGGGCGGCCCCGCACACGTACAGGCTCCGGGCCGGATCGGTTCCGCTGGCGGCCAGGTGCTGGCGGATGCGGGTCCACATGTACCGCTCGCGGTCCTCATCCACAACAGCGCGGTGCGCATCGCCCGGTGCCAGGCGCCGGAACAGCGCCCCGATCAGGAACAGGGCCTGCCGGTAGGTGTCGTGGTCCGCCCCGGCCAGCGGCAGCTCGACGTACTGGTGCCACCACTCCGACCAGTGCCGCACCCGGCCGTTGCGCAGCAGGTGCTCCTCCAGGTCCGCGAACCTCGGCCGCAGGTCGCCGACCTGCACACCGACCGCGTCCCCGTGCAGCTCCGCCTGCTCGCCGCGCTCCTCGGAGCCGGTGCCGGTGCGGTTGTCCCACTGGAACACGTGGTCGCTGGAGCGGTCGACCAGGACCAGTTCCACCCCGGGAGTCTCCAGGGCGTAGGCGATGGCCTGGTACTCGGCCGAGGCCTCGGTGATCGGGGCGATGACCGACAGCGGGGCCCAGGCGGCGGGGAACCCGTCGATGTCGCTGGCGAACGCCTGCAGGGCGACGGGCAGGTGGCACTGGCGCAGCTCAGTCAGCAGCGGCGCCAGGTCCTCGCACAGCTCCAGGTAGACCACGGCCGGCTGCTTCTCGCGCAGCCGGCGCGCCATCGCCATGCCGGAGGCGGGGCTGTGATGGCAGACCGGGAAGATCTCCAGCGGCTCGTGGACCGCGCGGTCCACGTCGTCCACGATGCCGCGCAGCAGTCCCTCCAACGCGTCGGGGCCGTCGGCGAACCGCGCGGCGGCGGAGTCCAGCTGGCTGCGCAGCGCGTCGAAGGCGCTGGCGGTGGCCGCGGTCATGCCAGGCTCGCCATCGCGTCGCGGCCGCCCTGCAGGAACTGCGGCCACAGGCCGCCCTCGGCCACGCTGCGCGGCTCGACGACGCCGTGCAGGTACTTGTTGAGGATCGCCGGGTCCTCGGGGGTGCGCTGGGTCAGCGACCCGACCAGGGAGCCGGCCAGGGTGTGCGCGCTCAGTTCCTTGTCGCCGTAGTAGCTGCTGTGCAGGATCGCGTCCTCCAGGACGCCGATCTGCTCGGCGGTCGACAGCGCGGACTCCAGCTTCTCGTCGTCACTGCCCGCGGCCGCGGCGGCGGCGCGCAGGTCGGCGAAGCTCTGCAGCAGCACGTCCAGCAGCGCCGGCGGGACGTCCAGGTCGATCTCGTGCTGGCGCAGGACCTCCTCGGTGCGGAAACGCACGATGTCCGCCTCGCTGTCCCGGTCGGTCACCACGGGGATGGTGACGAAATTCAGGCGGCGCTTGAGCGCGGAGGACATGTCGTTGACGCCGCGGTCGCGGCTGTTCGCGGTGGCGATCAGGGAGAACCCGGGCTTGGCGTAGAGGATGCCCTCGCTCTCCAGTTCGGGCACCGCGATGTACTTCTCCGACAGGATGGAGATCAGGGCGTCCTGGACGTCGCTGGTGGAGCGGGTCAGCTCCTCGATCCGCCCGATCGCGCCGGTCTCCATCGCGGTCATGATGGGGGAGGGGATCATCGAGGCGCGGGACTGGCCGCCCGCGATGACCGCCGCCACGTTCCACGAGTACTTGATCTGGTCCTCGGTGGTGCCGGCCGTGCCCTGCACCACCAGGGTGGAGTTGCGGCTGATCGCGGCGGCCAGCAGTTCGGCCAGCCAGCTCTTGCCGGTGCCCGGGTCCCCGATCAGCAGCAGGCCGCGGCCACCGAGCAGCGTCACCACGGAGCGCTCCACGATGGAGCGGGCGCCGTACCACTTCTGCTGGACCGTGCGGTCCAGGCCGTCGGCGGGCGCGGAGCCCAGGACGAACGTGTTGATCATCTTCGGGGACAGGCGCCAGTTGGCGGGCTTGGGGCCGGTGTCGATCGACTCCAGCCAGTCGAGCTCGGCGGCGTACTTGGACTCGGCGGGGGCGCGCAGCAGGGTGTCGGTCATGTCAGCGGTGTCCATTTCTTAGGCGAGGAAGGTCTTGAGCTCGGTCACGAGCTTGCGGATGTGACCGGAGATCACCGGGGTGCCCAGGTCCTTGAAGCGGTCACGGAACCACGGGTTGACACTCCCGCGACCGGCGGAGGTGACCGAGCCGACGGGGATGAACTTCGCCCCGGAGCGATGGATCGCGGCCATCGACTGGAACAGCGGCTCGCTGCTCCACTCGTAGAAGTCCGAGATCCACACCACGACGGTGTTGCGGGGCTCGGCGATCAGCGGCTGGGCCAGGGCCATGGCGACAGTGCCGTCGGTGCCGCCGCCCAGGTTGGTGCGCAGCAGCGTCTCGAAGGGGTCGTGCGCCCAGGGGGTGAGGTTCACGGCCTTGGTGTCGTAGGCGATCAGGTGGACGTCGACCTTCGGCAGGCCCGCGAAGATCGAGGCGAGAATGGTGCAGTTGACCATCGAGTCGACCATCGACCCGGACTGGTCCACGACCACGATCAGCCGCTTCGGAGTGGTCTTGCGGGCCGTGCGGCGGTAGTAGAGCCGGTCGACGAACAGCTTCTCCTGCTCGGGATTCCAGTTGATGAGGTTCTTCTTGATCGTGCGATCCAGGTCCAGGTTCCGGTACACCCGCTTGGGCGGCACCGAGCGGTCCAGCACCCCCGTGGAGGACTTCTCCACCTCGGTCCGCAGGACCTGCGCGACCTCGTCGACGAACCGGCGGATCAGCGCCTTCGCACTGGCCAGCGCCACACCCGACAGGTTGCCCTTGTCCCGCAGCAGCTGCTCCACCAGTCCCATGCTGGGGGTGAGCTGCGCTGCGAGCTTCGGGTCGGCGAGCACTTCGCGCAGCCGCATCCGCCTGACCAGGTCGGCCTCGATCGAGGCCAGGTCCGGTCCGATCTGCGGCACCAGGTGCGACAGGTCCGGGTGGGAGGGCCCACTGCCGCTGCCGGACCCGGCACCCGCCCCGGGGGCCGGCCGGGCGCCGCGCAGGCCGCCGCGCTCAAGGCCCATCGACCGCTCCAGCCAGCCGGCGTCGGACTGCCACTGCGCCAGCTGCCCGGCGGTGGAGGGCCCGCTGCTGGTGGCGAACGCGTTGACCAGGACCTTCGCGACCAGCGCGGCGCGTCGGACCTCGGCGGCCCGGTCGCGGCCGCCCTGGTCGGGCTGGGGCACCATCAGGTTCTCGAACTCGGCGGCCAGTTCGGGGTAGCGCTGCACGATCGCGTCCAGCGAAGCCTGCGGGTCCTGCAGCATGTCGGGCAGGCCGATGTCGCGGACCACGGCCAGGCTCGCGGTCTCCAGCGACGGTTGCTCCTGCTGGTCGAACAGGCGCGCGAGCATGCGCCAGAGCAGGACCTGGCGTCGGCTCTCGTCGCTGAGCTGACCATCAGCGGGGGTGGTGGTGGTCATGTGCGCAGCAGCTTTCCGGCGCGCTCACGCAGCACCTGCACAGCGTCGGTGGCGGCCTTCTCGGCCCGGATGCCGTCCTTGTCGGTGGTGCCGTCCGCCCACGCCGAGGTGTGCAGGGCAGTCGCGTTGCGGCCGGTGACGGCCAGGGGCTGCAGGACGAACCGGCCCGCGTCCCAGCGCAGCAGCCCGATGCACGCGGTGGAGGCGGTCACCGAGCGCAGGGTCAGCGGGCAGGCGGCCGGGATGCGGTCCACGTCCACCGCCAGGGTGTGCCCGCCCGCGGTGAACACCACGTCCCCGTCCTGCTCCGTGGCCTGGTAGCCCTCCAGGAACATCGGTTCGGCCAAGGCGGCCGGGTGCCGGTCCAGCGGCGCCTTCCAACCGCCTTCGGCACCGGCCAGGGCGACGCGGGCGGTGGCGAACGGGTCGGCCGCAGCGCCCGTGCGGGCCAGGGCCTCACTCCACAGGAGGTCGCCCTCGGCGGTGACTGGCATCGCGGTCACCTCCACGGACCGGCCCTGCGCTGCGGCGGCCAGGAGCGACAGGTGCGGGCGAAGGAGCTGCCACACCCCGGCGCCGACGATGGTGTCGGTTTTCGCGGTGGAGACGCTGACGCGCACCAGCCGGGTGGCGCTGCCGTCGGCGGGCTCCAGCACGGCGTGGACCTGGGCCTGCGCCGCGGTGGGGTGCTCCTGCAGGTCCACGCCCAGCGGAAGCAGCCGGCCGGTCACCGTCCGCTCGGCGATTGCGGGCGCGTAGGTCGGATGGGCCAGCAGCAGGCCGCGGGTCCACAGGTCGGCCCAGCGCCGCAGCGGGAACTGGTCCATCGCCGCCCCGGGGCAGCAGGCGGCCAACTCGGCCGCGAAGCCGTCCAGCAGCACGGCCAGCCGGCGCAGGCCCAGGTCGGGGAGCATCGCTGCCACCACCGGTGCCGCGCCTGCGGCCAGGTCGTGATCCAGCCCCTGCCAACCGGCCCGGGCCACGTCGCACAGCCACGACCGGGCAGCGGACAGCAGGTTCACCGGCACCGTCTCGGAGACCGGCGGGGCGGCGGGAGCTTCGGCCGTGTGGCGACCGCGTCCCGTGGCCTCGTCCACGCGCTGGGCCAAGGCGTCGTGCGCGGCGCCCAGCAGGGCGGTCCGTGCAGCGGCCAGGGCGAGGAAATGCTCCTCGGACGCGGTTCCAGCCTCGGTCTTTTCGGCGGCCTGGGCCACCAGCAACGCCAGCGGCGAGGCGGCGACCGCGTCGGCCAGGTCCGCGAGAGCCGCTGCCTGCGCGGGGCGCGGCCGCATCAGCCCGCCGATCAGGACCCGGTCGAATGCCTCGACCACGGCCAGAGCCCGGTCCAGCCCTTCGACGGGGCCGACGAGTATCTGCACGCTCATCAGGCGGCCTTCTTCCGAGTCGGCGGGAACCACTGCATCTCCGGCAGCGGGACCAGGACGGGTGCCAACTCCAGGTACGCCAGTTGGTGCAGGAACCGGGAGAAGACGGAGGCTGCAGCTTCCCGGCCGGCCTGCGGGGGCCGGGCGGCGCTCATGACCGCGACAGCGCTGCGCGCCCCGGCGAGTTCGTCCCCGTCGATGCGCAGGTAGCGGGCGACGCGCTCGGGACCGTACTGGACCTGGGCTTCACCGATGAGCTCGAGAAGGTGCTTGCAGAACGAGCCGCGCGCCCCGCCGCAGGGCCTGTTGTTGTTCGTGGAGCACGAGTAGGCGAAGTCGCCGGCGGAGACCGACGAGACGTACACGCGGCCAAGGTCCGATCCGCTGGACACCACGCCTTGCACACGGCCGTCGGCCAATTCGACGAACGGGACTTTGGCGAGCCTGCGGGGCCGCGCGGGCGCCACCACGCGGGCCGTGCTCGAGTTCTCCCACTGGGACAACGAAGCGCCTCCTTGGACTGGGCAGGAAGAAAGAGCGGTTCTCCGCCGGAGCGGCGGAACAAGATCAACCTAGTACCGACCACTGACAATTCAGGGGCCGCGCCAGCCGCGGCCCCACCGCAGTGGCATCGAGTTGGTCGGCGGGGATGAGGTCCCGGACATGACGACCGGACAGTCGCAACCGGGTCCCTGGCCATCACCGACTCACCAGGGCGAACCCCACTGCACGACGGGCCGACAAGCGCTCACCCCGGGCCGCGGCGTCGCCGGTCTGACCTGATGACCACCGGACGTGAACGGGAAAGGCAAAGCAGTAGAGGGAGGCGGCACCGGCGCCGTCGGCAGAGGACACGTCACCCACACAGGTGGACTTCAGGGGTCGGTTGTGTCGGCCAACGCGGATATGGGATGGTGCAGGTGGCGACATGGACGCCATGCTGTTCAGCCTGCCCGCCCGGTCCGCGGCAAGCCGGCACGCAGCTAGAAGGGGCGAAGAGCCACTCCGGAGTGTTACGTAGCAGGCAAGGACGCCAACCCCTCAGCGTTGGCCACCATCCTCCCTTTGCGCTACGCAGGACCGGGCAGCCGTGGCGGAGAGGCACCCCATGCGAGTCGATCCCGTACGTCTGCTGGCCCGTCAGCGAGCCACCGCCACCGGCGAACCCCACTCCGTCGCACTACGGGAAGTCCTGGCCCAGCAACCGGGAACCCCCCTGATCGCGGCGGCCACCCACGACCAGGCCGTCTTCGAAACCCAGGTCCTCACGCGCTGGCTGGAGCGCCTGACAGCCGAGCAGCCCTGGCCCGTCCTGGCGGCCACCGCCCGCCCGCAGGAGCTCAGGCTCCGCGTCGACCCCGACCAGCTCGCCCTCCTCCTCGACGCACTGCTCCGGCACGGCGACGCGCCCTCCCCGCTGCCGGCCCTGCAGGTCGCGCAGGCCCGCCAGGCCCTGCGGCTCACCCAGTCGCCCGGCACCCTGATCGTGCTCAGCCACCTCACCCGCGACGTCCTGGCCTCCGTTCGGGAACTGGCTCGGGACCTGGACCCCGGCGGCGACGGGCGGCGCCGACGGCCCGCGGCCGCGGTCGAACGCGCCGCCCTCGCCCGCGAGCACGACCGCCTGGCCCCCTGCGCCTGGCAGGGCTCCGCCCTGCTGCGCCGCCCCGCCCTGATCACACCCGGCAGGGACCGGCGGATCGCCCCGGTGCCCGGGCCGTACCTGGTTCTGGACCACCTCGGTGAGCCCTACCTGCCGTGGGCAGCAGGAGAGGTCCCCGAAGTCTGCCGTCCCACCGACGGGGTGTTCGCGGTCCCGGTCGTGCGGCGCGGCCTCGAGACCGCGGTGTGGGAGGAGTTGGCGTACTTCGCGGCGGAGGACATGGTGATCGGCGCTGCCGCCGTCTACGCCGTAGTCGACCCCGGCCTGCTGTCGCCCGAAGCACGCGGGAAGCTGAAGCCGGGCATCACCGCGGCGGTCGTGCCCGCCGGCCAGGGCCATGCCGTCCTGGACGGCCATCCGGACGGTCGGCCCGGGGATCCCGCACTCTCGGTCGCCGACCGCGACCGAGCCGCGGGCTGGCTGCTGCCGCTGGACGTCCTGAACGTTCTCGGGCTGAGCTCCACCGACGCCTGGCGCCTCCACGGGGCACCCCACGGCGACCTGTGGCGCACCCCGCCGGACCCGGCCGCCTCCGCGCGCGGCATCTACGACGGCAGCAGCACCATCGACCTGTGGAACCACTGCGCCGGAGCCCGGGTCTCCGACGCCGTCATGGCGGTCGTCACCGCCAGCCGTGACGTGGACACCAGTGCCATCACCGCGGTCCTGGCCGACCGGGACGGCACCTGCTACCCGGTCGCCTGGAACCACACCTTCGTCAGCGCGGAGGACCCGAGTGAAGAGCAGGATCTGCTCGGCGCTCTCGCCTGCTGCCTCCTGGGCGTCGAGCCTCCCACCGTCCCCGACGCGCGCCACGCCTGGTTCGCCCTGTGGCTGCACCGCCTCCAGGTTCTCGAGCGCCCCGCCACCGCGGCGCTGCTGGCCCCGTACAAGCCGACCGCCCTGAGCGCGGCGCACCCCATGACCAGCGCATCGGACTGGGACGAGATCCGGGCCACCGCGCAACGCCCGCCGACGACGCCCTGGCCGCTGACACAGGCGGACGCCGCCTGGGCCCACCCGGAGGCCCTGCTCCAACTGCTGCACCACCGCTGCGATTCGGCCCACGTCCTGGCCATCACCGCAGCCGCCGACTCACTGCCGCACGAGACCCTGGCCGACGTCCTGCTCACGGCCACCGACCTGGGACTGCCCCTGCCGCCGGTCCCGAACACCCAACCGGCCCAGCCGAAAACCGGACCCGCCGCCCCCGACCAAGCAGCGGAGCTGGATCTGCTGCTCGCCCTGGCCCGTCCCCACGCCAACCCCCGCGCGCTGTTCGCCGCCCTGCACCGGCCCGCCTTCCACTGTGCCCTGGCCGACCAGGTCGAACAGCATGCCGCGCACACCGAGGACCCCGCCGGCCTGGACAGGGCACTGAACTTCCTTGACCAGCACGCGACCTCCTCCCACCGTGCCGTTGCCGCGCTGCTGCGCGGTCGCGCCGCCGAGGGCCGCGGCGACGCCGCAACCGCGCGCCGACGCATCCTCCAGGCACTGGATCTGGACCCGGAACTGCGGCCGGCGCTGTGCGACGAGGCCGAATACGCCGCCTGCGCCGGCGAGTACGACCGCGCCGCCCTCCTCCTGGAACAGGGCCGGCATCCCCTGCGGCCCGGCCTCCTGCGGGAGCTGGGTACCCTTGGCCGGCCACCGAAGCGGCCCAGCGGCACCCAGTCCCACAAGAAGCCCTGCGCCTGCGGATCCGGCCGCACGTACAAGTCCTGCCACGGTGCGGCGCCCGACCGCCACCCGCTCATCGAGCGCGCCCACCTGATCCACCACCTCGCCATCGCCTACATGCAGCGCCCCCGCTTCCAGCGCCCGCTCGACGAACTCCGAACCCCCCTGACCCGAATCCACCAGGACGCGGCCGGCTACGACCCCACCACCGTGGCCGCCGACCTGCTGCTGTTCGAACACGGGCGCATCAAGGACTTCCTGAGCGCCCGCGGCCCCCTGCTCGCCGACGACGAACGCGACCAGCTCGACTCGTGGGCCGACAGCCGACGGCTCCTGTGGGAGGTCCGCGCCATCGACCCGGGCGTGAGCGTGGAACTGCGCACGATGCCCGAGAGCGCAAGCGTCACTCTGGCCGACAGGATCCTGTCCGGGTCCGTACGCCGACTCGACCTGCTGTTCGCCCGGCTCTTGCCGACGCCCGGCGACAGCGGCCACGCGCTCTACTCGATGCCGATCGCCGTCCCGCGCGACGTCCGCAGCGAGTTCGTCCACGCGCTGGGACGCGAGACGGCAGACCTGGTGGAGTGCACCACCGCCGTGTCCGTGCCCCTGCGGCGCCACGCGCTGAACGAGGACGACGAGCCGATGGTGGACTGTTGGGTCCGGTTCGAGGTCCCCGACCCCGACGGCTTCGATGAGCGGGTCCACGCCCTGGTGCTCGACCCGCCAAGGGAGCGCGTAGCGCGCTGGCTCGCTGAGCAGCCGGAAGCCTTCTGGCTCGCCACCGACCAGCAGGAGGTCTCATGGGTCCGGCAGCACGAGGACGGACGTCTGAGGGTTCTGGGGCGCCTGCTGCAGGTGGACGCGACGATGTGGGAGGCGACGGCGAACTCCTGTCGCCGACTGGACGCCATGACCGAGCACCTGCGGGTGCTCGCACCGAAGGCCAGGCTGCTCGGCAGGGGGAGTGAGGACCACCAGCACGATCCGTCGACCCGCCCGATTCCCGCGGACGTCGCACCGCCGGCACCGGTGAGCCTGGAGACGTTCATCGTCCTGGAGGATGTCGGCCGAACGTCCGACAACGTCACCTCCGAGATCACGTCCGCCGTGGAGCGCGAGATCCTCGAGACCCCGTTCCTGGGCGGCGGCCTGACACCGGCGCAGGCCGTGGCGGTGGGCGGCGAGGCCCTGCAGGAGCTTCTGCAGTGCTTGGACGACATGGAGTGGGCCGGCAACCGACCCACCGGTTTTGCCGCGACGCTCCCGGACCCCGACCGGATCAGCAGGGCGCTGGGGATCAAGCGGACCTGACCGGTCACCTCGGCATCGGTGTGGTGCCCGGCCCCGGGCACCGCACACCGATGCCACTCGCCGTCGCCTGGGACCAACGGCCCGGGGAACCGTGTGGCACGCGGTCCGATCCCCAGCAGGGCCCTGCCCCACCCGGGGCACACCGACGAAACGCCATGTGCCGCACCGGCGAAACTCGGTTCCCTGCCCTTCTACCACTCGATCTTGACCGGCGGGGTGGCGGCAGTTGCCGTCACCGCTGTTGGAAGGCGTCCACGACATCCCACATGTCGACGTGCAGGAGGTCGGCGACCTGATGGGCGAGCGGGGGGCCGAGCGGGAAGCCGACCCTGTGGTGGATCAGGGCCGTCTCGCAGACCGCCCACCGTTCGGCACTGCTGGGTGCCACCCCAGGGTCCGGCAGTAGTCCGTCGAGTGTCTGCGCTTCGGCGGCCCGGTCGGCCAGCCATCGGCCGAAAGGCGAGTCCCTGGTGTACTGCGGATCCATGTGGCCTCCTTGTGCCTTGGGTGGCTACCCAGGACGACTGCCGCTGATTCACCACCGAGGAGTGAGGGTCGAGTTCCGTCGCGGCTGGCCGTCCGAGCGGCGCTCGACCGTCAAGATCACCTGTCAGAGGACATCTATCCGTCGCGGGACAGGCGCTGCCGAATTGCTGGGATCTGCGCGCGACGAGCGCGGGATCCGAAGATCGGCAGGCCAACGCCGACGCTGGTCATCAGAGATTCGTCGGTGCACCCCCGGTGGCGGGCACAGGGCCGGGCTCGGGCACCGGCGGGAGACGGAGCCGCCGGCCCGGTCCGTCAGGTCCTCAGACCAGGACCCGGCGAGCGGCGAGCCGGGCGAACTCCTCGGCCTGCTCCTCGCTGCGGCTTCGAGCTGGACGGTGCCGGTGCGCCGTGCGTCCGGCAACGGCCGGCGCCTTCGGCGGCGCCAGCAGCAGGTCCGCGGTGAGGAAGGCACCGTCGGCGGGCTCGTGAAGGAGGTGGCCGAGCTGATGGGCGATCGCCCACGCCCGTTCACCGGGCGTGGAGTCCTCCCGGATGACGATCAGGTCGGTGTCCGGCATCGACACGGCCATGCCCCAGCTGGTCGCGTCGCTGTCCTGGGGAGGAATGCTGTGGAGCTGGATCGGCCGGTCGCGCAGCAGCGCGGCCTGGAGCACCAGGTCCTCGATGGTCACCGGACGACGACCGCCGGCTTTGCGTTGCAGAGCGTTCCATGTCCGCCGCGCACGATGTGCCGCCAAAATCCGTCGCATCACATTCCCCCGTTCATCACCGGGAGGCGCGTGTCGGCCTGCCCCAGCTGAGGCGATCAGGCTAGTGCACTGACCTGCGGGTCTGACCGGCGGGTCACCGGCGACCGATGCCGCGGACAGAGCTCTGCTCGGCCCGCAGCGGGCCGCGTCCACCCGCGCGGAAGCCGGGCAGGTGGACGCCTGATGGCGGCAGGGTTCAGGACAGCCACGCGGCCAAGGCGATCGCGTCCGCGCGGGACAGGACCGCCGCGGGGCTGAGAACGCCGGCGGCGTCCGGCTCCTCGTCCTCACGCAGCGCCGGCAGGTTGAAGCCGTACACCAGCAGGGCCCCTCGCCCGACGCTGAACAGAACGAGCTCGGGAGCCGCGACGCGGCCGCGGATCCCCGTCATCTCCAACGTGGCGTGGAACCACCGCTCGCCGCCGATCGGTGTGGACCCGCGTCGCAGTTTCCGCAGCAGTGTCATCTGCGTGCGCTGGCACCGTGCCGCGGGCACGGGGAAGAAGTCCCCGCCGAACTGCGCGCGGCCCGCCAGAAGGGCGTACTCGTCCAACCACTGGGCCCACTGCTCCACCAACGAGCCGTAGACCTCGCCGATGACGTGCGGCCCGCCGTTGCGGAAGCCGGGGCCGGCACCGGTCATGGGAATGAGATTGCGGCCGCGCACCAGCACCGCGGAGCCGCTCGTGTGCCCGAACGTCAGCTCCTGGAGCGGAGTTCGCCGCCCCCGGTGCATCTCGCCGCCACCCAGCCGAACGGACATGCTCCGCTCATAGGGCAGGGGAGCCAGAAGGGAATGAAGGTCGTCCATCGCAGTCTCCACCGTATCCTCGCCGATCACCCACCGGGGCTCTGGCCGTGACGCAGGGACCCGGCTGTGCGGGTCCATCCCCGAAGAATCGGGAAGGCAGGATATTCCACGAAGAATCGGGAGTAAACGATCAACAGGTGGTAGGCGCCACCCGTGGTCAGACTGTAGCGCCGGCACGCCGCGGAGGCGCAGGACACGCCGAACGAGCCCGATCGACAGGGCCTCGCCTCGGTGACGCCGTCCCGGCCGCGCAGAGGCGGGCCGCATCCGGCGGCGTCTTGGGGTCGCCGGTCCGCTGGCGGGCTCTGTCCACAGGCACGGGGGACCACGCTTCCCCCAGGTACCAATCTGGGAGGAGAGCCGGCGTGGAACGAGGGCACGACCTGACCCGCACGCAACGGGGCCTGATCGCGGTCGTGGTCACCGGGGCGTTCGTCATTGCCGCGATCGGCTTCGTCGGGTCCTACGGGGCCGTACGTCAACTTGCCCAACGGAAGGGCTTCGGAGCGTTCTCCCTGGTCCTGCCGATCGGCGTCGACGCGGGGATCTCGGTGCTGCTGGCCCTGGACCTTCTCCTGACTTGGCTGCGGATCCCCTTCCCGCTGCTACGGCAAACCGCCTGGCTCTTGACCGTCGGATCCGTCGTCTTCAACGCCGCCGCATCCTGGGGCGACGCCCTGGCCATGGGCATGCACGCGATTATCCCGGTCCTGTTCATCATCGTCGTCGAGGCCGCCCGCCACGCCATCGGCCGCCTCGCCGACATCACTGCGGACCGGCACATGGACTCCGTGCGTCTGGTTCGCTGGATCCTGGCCCCCGTCCCCACCTTCGCCCTGTGGCGGCGGATGAAACTGTGGGAACTGCGCTCCTACGACGAAGTCGTCGCACTGGAGCAGGCCCGCATGGTATATCGCACGCGGCTGCGCGCCCGGTACGGGCGGAACTGGCGCCGAACCGCACCCGTCGAGGCCCTCCTCCCGCTCAAACTCGCCCGGTACGGGGTGCCCTTGCAGCAAGGCGCCGGGCAGTTGGAAGCCCAGGAGAGCACCACCCAACTGCCGCCGTCCCCACCTCCGCCTGCCGTTACCACGCCACCCGCACCGGCCGGCGGAGCTCGGACACCGAAGCGCTCACCGCGGCCCCGGCGGTCGAAGCCCGCCCCTGCGGGGGCGACCACGGCAAAGCCCGCCCGGTCGGCCAAGCCCAAGGCCGTCAACCTCCCCCCACCCCCCGGCCAGAGCCCCAGCACACCGGGCTCACAGTCAGCCCCAGCAGCAGTAGCGCCGGCTTCGCCCGACCACCGCGCAGCGATCACCGGGATCAGCCAAGCCCAGGCCATCCGCTACGCCCTGGCCCAGAACCCCAATGCCGACGCTCCGACTCTGATCGCCTGGCTGCTTGATCACGGGCGCGAGGTCAACCGCGGCTCCGTTTTCCGGATATGGCAGTCCGTCAACCAGACAAACCCCTAACACCGCCACTGCGACGCGACCGGGGCCGCGAACGCGGGAGGTGCCGCGCCTCCGCACGTACCTCGTACATCCGTCTGCTGTCGGCGCCGGCGGACGTCGAGCCGGACTCTGCTGGAGTCCTCGCCGCTCTGGCGAGCCGAGTCGATCGCCGAACAGGCCCGGTCGCACGTCCGGCCCGCAGCGCCGGCATGCATGCACCCGCCCCGGCCCTCCGCGGCATGGAAACGCAGGACTGGACTGGACCCCATCGCGGGAACTGAACTGCAGGCCGAGCCACCGACCGGCAAGGACGGATCGGTGGCTCGACGACCCGAAGACCTGGGGTCCGGCCGCCCGGGGGGTGACTCAGCGCAGGAACCAGGAGGCCGCGCCGGCGGCCAGCGTGCAGAGCGGGACCAGGCCGGCCAGCACCCCCTTCAGGACCCGGCCACGGGGCCGGTCCTGCAATGAGCATTCGAAGCCGCCAACCTGCAGGCGTAGATACGGCCGCGGTCGCGACCCGTGGAACGGCGCGCCGCTCACCGCTCCGTCCACGCCGACGCGGTGGCCGCCGAGGTCGCCCGGGCACCGCGGCGGCGCGAGTCCTCCAGGCCGTACCGCTTCAAACGGCGCCGAACACGATCCCCGAGCGCGGCTGCATCACCATCAGGGGCCACGAGAGCCGCGGCCTGCGCCCAGGTCGCGGCACCGTCCATGGCCAGGTACGTGCGCAGCACGGCGCGATCCCGCGGTGAGAGCACTCCCTCGAGCCGCAGTTGAAGGTCCCCCGGCAGCGCGTCCAGGACGCTCTGCTCGGGGTCCACCCCGGGCGGTGACCACGTCGGAACCGGGCACGCCCTCTCGCGGAGGTAGGGGTCGACCGGGTCGAGCAGCATCAGCCGGCGTCCCGCGATCTGACGCCGGGTGAGCTGGCCGGCATCGGGCCCGGGCCCGGCGACCAGGTCCCACACGCGGCTCCGCAGATCAGCATCGCCGTACGGCCCGCTGCTCGCCTCGCGGTTCACTGCAAGGACGGCCTGGGCGAGGGCCGCGAGGAGTTGCGGGTGGTCGGCCGGCCCCGTGGGCCACAGGCGGTCGCCCTCCAGAACCCAGTCGACCAACCAGTGCCGCCGCAGGCCCTCCAAGTGCGCGTCCCGGGACGGAAGCCCGGCAGCGGCCACCGCGGTGGACAGGGCCGTCGACAGGGAGCGCATCGACCCGTAGACGGCGGAGATCCCGAACCGGGCCACCTGCTCCCACAGCACCAGAGAATCCACGCCGGGCACCGGTTCCTTGATCGGATCGGCGTAGACCTCGGCTCCGCTGCCCCAGGAGCCGTGACCGGTCTGCGTGGGAGGGAGGGGCGGTGCCGATACACTGCCCCCGCCTGCGGTCCAACCGTCGACCCGCAGAATCCGGTGGTCCCTATCGGGGACTCCCAGCACCGGGACGTAGGCCGGGAGGTCTCCGAGCGGCCGCCAGCGCGTGGCCACCCTGGGCGTCATCAGCGTGCCGGTCATCTGGGCTGCCCGCTGCGCCAGGCGGGCCAGCGGTTGCAGGCCGGCCTCCGGCTGGGCGTTGGGAGGTGAAGCGGGCAAGGGCGGTGGCATAACGGGTTCCTCCAGCTGGTCGGTTCGGGAGACAAGGACCTCTCACTGGTAGGCGACGGGCAGAACCCGGAACGGCAAAGAATCTTCGGAGCGCCGCCAGCGCCCCCGCGACGCCCGGCTACCGGCTACCGGCCCAGGGTGTGTGCGTCGATGTCACCGCTGTTGACCAACGCGATCCGCAGCCTCTCCACGGCCCGGGGCAGGTCGGGGGCGCCGTCGGCGGGGCGATCCGCTTCCAGAACCAGCCGGGCGTAGCGGCGGACCTCCGTGTCGTGCCACGGGTCCGATCCCGGGTGCTCGACGAGCTTGGCGAGCAGTTCCACCGCTGCCGGAACGTCGGGGCCCTTGGCCGCCCGGGCGGCAACGTCGTGCGGCCACTTCAGGACGCTCCCCGCGGAGCTGCCGGTCAGCTCCAGCCACGAGGACTGCGGCCAGCCGGCGCACCGGGCGAAGGCGCCCGCACCGGCAAGGCTTCCCGCTGGCAGTCCGGCGCCGACGGCGGTGCTCCATACCGCCTCCGCGGCGACCCGGCGCGAGCAGCACACAGCTTCGGGGGCGTCGCAGACCAGACCTGCGAGGCGCGCGAGCAAGCGCGAACACGCAGCCGGTCCTCCCGGGCCGTCGGCCAGTTCCTCCAGCAGCGGGGCCAGGGGGCCCAGGCGCTGGGAGTCGTGCAGCAGCAGGTCCGCGACATGGGTGACGGCGTCGTCGAGTGTGGTCCGAAGGGCGTCGAGGAGCTCGGTGCGGTCCAGGAGAGCCAGCAGGTCCGGGTCGGTAGGGCCCAGTCGGAGCCACAAGGCGGCCGGACTGCCAGGCCGCAGGGACAGCAGGTCGGCCGCATGGGCGGTTACCCACTGCGGGCGCGCGGCCAGAAGTTGCGGCAGCAGGGAAGCGATGGCCCGGGCGGTTTCCTCGTCCGTGTTCGTCAGCAAGGCGTCCAGGACATCCCAGACCTTGTCGCCTTCCACCTGGAGTGCCGGGTCGGCCAACCGTCTGACCAGCAGCACGTTCAGCGCGCGGCCGGCGGTGCGCCGGGTGTCCTGCGCTGCGACCCGGGCGGCCTCGGTGGCGGCCTCGGTGGCAGGGGCCGTGAGGCGTTCGGCCAGGGTCAGGAGCCGGACCTCGACGGCCTCGTGGGACGTGCCGACATCCGCCCCGGACCGGGTGATGGCCGCGGCCAGGGCGACCAGGGCGCGGTCGGCCATCCGCGCACCCGGGGTGGCCTCCGGGAGCGCCCGCGCTGCCGACAGCGCTGCCGTCAGGGCTGATGCCGCCGCGGCGTCGGAGGGCAGCATCTCGCCCTGGGCGACGTGGTCGGCTACGGCCTCCAGATAGGCGGCCGCCAGTTCGGGATCGTCGAGCGCGGCGGCGACCGCCCCCGGATCAGTGGCCCACGCGCTCCAGTCGATGCCCAGCAGCCGCCGAAGGGCCACGGCGTAGGGAAGGCCCCGATCCTCGGCGCGGGCGATCGCCCCGGCCGCAGTGACCGCCCCCTCGCTGCTCGAGGCCAGGAGCAGGTCGGACAGTGACACCCGGGTTGCCACGTCGTGGATGCGGTACGGCGTGAACTCGAGTCCGACGCGGGGATCCGGCGGGCCGGCGGGCTTCACGGCCCGCAGTGCGTCCAAGACGTCCTGCCAGGGCTGAAGGACTTCGGCGGGCAGCCATGGGGAGCCGTCCCACACCACCAGCCACGCTTCCGGCGGCCTGCCCGCGGCGCTGAGCTGCTGCGTGCCGAGCTTGAGAGCGTCGGCGTCGGGTACCGGGCCGAGGGTCTGGCTCAGCACGCTGTGCAGAGCGGGCAGTTGCTCGGGCGGGCATTCGGCCAGGACCGTCGAGGCCAGGTTCGCGCACTCGGGCCCCGGATGCTCGACTAGGACGCTGGGGAGAAGTGCAGTGGCCCGGTCCCACCAGTCCGGGTTCGTCGGCCCCTCCGCCTGCCGGCACTCCAGCAGGTGCGCCGCCACCAGCCGGTCGCGCAGAGCGGAGTCGGCCGACCCGATGCGCTCCAGGGCGACGGTGCGTTCCACCAGCGGGACGCCCTGGCCGGCGTCCTTGAACGCCAGGTCCAGGACGGCGCGAGCGATCACGGGCCCCAGGAAGGGCGCCGTGTCCTGGACCCGGGTACCGGTGAGGTCCTGGTTGAAGACGATGCGGGCCATCTGCGGCGCGAGCTGCGGGTCCATGCCCGCCACGTGGGCTGTCACGTCCTGGAGCAGCAGGCGCGCCAGGGAGCCGCGGAGGTACTTCGTCTCGACGGGGGCGTCGGCCAGCTCCGTGGTGCGCACCATCGCGCGCAGCAACCGGGCGGCGGCCTCCTGGGGCAGCGTCTCCTGGACCCGTTCGCGGACGAGGTCCTCGAGGTCGGCTTCCTCGAGCTGGGCCGCGCGGACGCGGTGGTCCCCTCGAACCGCCAGTTCCAGCAGCGCGGTCACAGTCTGGAGCCAGGTGGATGTGCGCCGCTCGGCGGGCACCGTGCACGCCCAGTCCGCGGCGAGCTTCTGGGTCCACCCCGGTACCGCCGGTGCGTTCTTGCGGATCCAGGCTCCCACTTGTGCGGCCATAGGTTCGGCCAGGTCCACGTCGGGACGGGCGGCCAGCCGCAGGAGTCCGTCCACGGCGTCCGGCCGTGCGTCCAGGATCGCCTGGAAGTGGTCGGCAAGCCACGCCGTGACGGCGGGGGCGGCCGTGGCGGTGAGGTGGTCCAGGTAGGGCAGGGCCGGCCAGGGTGCGGCGCCGGATTGCGGGTCGGGCAGCAGCAGGACGTCGTCCAGCAGAGCCAGCCACGCCCAGGACGGGCGTGACAGGAAGAAGTACGTGGTGGCGCGGGCGTCGTGCCATCCGGCGAGCTCGTTGGCGTCGGCCTGAGCAGGGCGGGTCAGGGCGGCGAGTTCCAGGATCCGGGCTGCCCGGCCGGGCAGTGGGACGAAGACCTGTCGGGCCAGTTCCAGTACGTCGTGGTACCGGTCGACGACGTCCGAGCGGTTGGCCTGGTGGCCGTGCAGGGTGGCGGAGGAGGAGCTGAATCCGCTGCCCCACCGGTCGGCGGCGGCCAGCTGCGCGGCTCCCAGCTCCTGTCCGTGCAGGAGCCGGGCGATCAGGGCCGCGCGTTCGCGGTGGTAGCCGCCGGGCCGGTTGGTCTGCGCGAGGAGGGCGTGGCGGGCGGCGACGAGGTTGGAGGCGTGCTCGGCGGTGATCGTCACCGGGGCGGTGGCGGGCGGGGCGCCGTCTTTGAGCAGGGCTTTGGGCAACGCCTTGCCGACCGCGGTCGCCAGGTCCTCGGCGGCACCGCGCATCCCCTTGGCCTCGCCGTTGGCGTTGTGCAGGGACAGCAGGGTGTCCATGGCGTTTCGTAGGCTGCTGTCGGCGATCTCCACGGCCTGCTCGAAGCCGGGGTCCTCCAGTAGGCGGCCGGCGTCCCGCAGCAGCCCGAGCGCGCGGATGCCGCCGGGGCCCTGCTGGGTCAGCGCACCGGCAAGGGTGTCGTCGACCAGTGCCAAAGGGCGCGGTGCGTCGGGGTCCGGCACGGGGGTGAGGCTGTTGGTCACCAGGCCACGGTAGCGGCCCGGAGGAGGAGTAATTCACCGCCCTGGGAACGGTGGTGACGCATATGCGTATCAGGGCAGGTCATCGCGTCGATATGGGTGAGCGGCGGATTCGATCCGCGTGCGGAGGACTGCCTGCGCCGTCGACCTGCCCTGGGGCGGGGAACCCCCAGGTACCTGGCGGTTGGAGGCGGGGTGGCGGTACGGCGTCGTCCGGGCCGCCGGTGTGCGGCGGACGGACGCCGACGCGTGCGGCCGCTCAGGAGGACGGCTCGGCTGCGGAGGCGGGAGCTTCAGGCAGGGAGGCCAGCCGTTCGCGGTCTCGCCTGGGGGTCAGTTGCTGCGTGGCATCGGTGAGCGGACGGCCCGGTGAGCGCAGGGCCGCGCGCAGGATGTCGGCGGCCCGGTCGGCGGCGCCGGCCGCGAGTAGTCGCGCCGCCGGGTCGGTGCCCGCGGGAAGGCCGTCCGGGATCAGGGGCCCGGGTGCCCGGGGCAGAGGCGGCAGAGGTGGGGGAGTGTTGAACATCCACCGCGAGTAGACCTCGAAGGCATCGGTCCGGTGCTCGGGCAGGGTCGGGGGGTGGTAGTTGGGCTGCAGGCTGCGATGCTCGGGATCATCGACGCCGGCGAAGAAGTCGGCGCCGCTTCGACCGTTGAGCAGCAGCAGCGTGAACGGTTCGACGTCCAGACAGCGGGCGAAGTGGTGGAGCGCCGCGGAGGCGTGGTCGCAGATGCCCTTGCGGCTGCGGCAGTCGCACCAGGTCTCGATGTCGGTCAGTTCCGGCAGCAGGTACAGGGAGCGGCTCTCCCCGATCTTGATGATCTCGGCCAGGGCGTCCTGGGCGGACCGGTCGGCCAAGACGTGGGCGCGGCTTCGGGCGAGGGACGACAGCTGGGACCACTTCGGCTCACCGAGCAGGGGGACATGGATCTGGACGCGCTGGCCAAAGGGAATGTGGGTGGAGAGGAACGCGGTGATGGTGCCGGGCTCCACGTACACGGCCGTGATCTTGCCCTCCTGGGCGAGGGCCTTGCCCGCGGCCAGGCGCCGGCGATCGGCAGCGAGAGCGGACAGGGCCCGCAGCCAGTTCCATCCGATCACCGTCTCGGGCACGCCGGACTGCGCGAGCGGCGCGACGGCCGGCAGGGCATGCCGGTAGGCCGTGCCGTAGAAGCCCCTGTACCGGTAGTCCATCGCCGGGGTCACCTGGGCCGGCGCAGGGCAACGAGGTCCGCGAGCTGGTCGTCGCCCAGCTCGGTCAGCCGCAGGTCCGTAGAATTGACGACCGAATCGGCCATCGTCCGCTTCGCGGCGAGCAGAGCCATCAGGCGCTCTTCGACCGTGCCCTCGCTGACGAGTCTGTGCACCTGGACCGGGCGGGTCTGACCGATCCGGTAGGCCCGGTCGGAAGCCTGGTCCATCACTGCGGGATTCCACCACTGGTCGTACTGGACGACGTGCTCGGCCCGCGTCAGCGTCAGCCCGGTACCCGCCGCCCGAAGCGAGAGCAGGAAGACCGGAAAGTCGCCGTCCTGAAAGCGGTCCACGAGCCGCTGGCGCTGGGCTGTCCCAGTGCTGCCGGTCAGGACCTCGTGGCGGACCCTGCGCCGCTCCAGGTGGCCCGCGATCAGGGAGGTCATCTCGACGTACTGGCTGAACACCAGCGCGGCCTGGCCCTCCGCGAGGATCTGGTCCACCAGGACGTCCAGCAGGTCGAGCTTGCCCGACCGGCCGCTCAGGTTCGCCGGGTCGGACTCCTTCAAGAACTGCGCCGGGTGGTTGCACACCTGGCGCAGCGACGTCAGGAGACGTAGGACCAGGCCGCGCCGTCCAATGCCGTCGCTGGCGCGGATCTCGGCAAGAGCCTCACGCGTGACAGCCTCGTAGAGCGCGCCTTGCTCCTTACTCAGCGGAACATACTGGTCGGTTTCGGTTTTTAGCGGCAATTCGGGTGCAATGCCCGGGTCGCTCTTGCGCCGGCGCAGCACGAACGGCGAGATCAGCGCGGCCAGCCGCGCCGCGGCCTTCGGGTCCTGGTCGGCCTCGATCGGCTTGGCGAAGCGCTCCCGGAACCGTGGCAGCGTCCCCAGCAGGTTCGGCACCGCCCAGTCCATGACAGCCCACAGATCGGACAGCGCGTTCTCCACCGGCGTTCCCGTCAACGCCACCCGGGCCTGTGCGGGAATTTTGCGCAGCGCCGTGGCGGTCGCGCTGAAGGGGTTCTTCACCATCTGGGCCTCGTCGGCGACCACGGCGGACCATACGGTCTCGCTGAGTGCGGCGGTGGACCGGCGCAGGGTGCCGTAGGTGGTCAGGACGAACGCGTCGCTCGGGAGCGTGTCCAGGCTTCGGGCAGGGCCGTGGAAACGCCGGACCGCAACGTGGGGAGCGAAGCGGCCGATCTCCCGCTCCCACGTCCCCAGGAGCGTCGCCGGGCACACGACCAGCGTCGGACCGGCTGTGCCGGGGCTCCGCTGCCGCAGCAGGTGCAGCGCGATCAGGGTGATCGTCTTGCCCAGGCCCATGTCGTCGGCCAGGATCCCACCGCCCAGCCCGTTGGTGGTCACCCGGTGCAGCCACGCCAGCCCGCGGGCCTGGTAGTGCCGAAGCTCCCCGTTCAGCGCCGCCGGGACCTCTGCCTGCTGCTCGGGTCCGGCCGTCAGGGCGGTGCGGACCTCGGCGAGCCAGCCGGCGGGGTGGACCTCGACGAGCTGCCCGTCGATCTCCGCTGTCCCGGTCAGCGCCGCGACCAGGGCGTCCGCGCCGCCCACCTCGCCCAGCCGCCAGCGCCGGGCCCGGCGCAGCAGCGCATCGTCGACGACCACCCAGCGGTCCCGCAATCTCACCACCGGGCGCTTGGACTCGGCCAGCAGGTCCATCTGGTCGTCAGTCAGATCCACCCCGCCCAGGGCGGCACGCCAGGAGAAGTTCAGCAGCTGGTCGGTGCTGAGGAGCGACGCTGGGGCCGCGGTGGCGGGCTTGGGCGCCACGACGGTCCGCCCCGTCAACGTACGCACCAGGTCACGAGGCCAGTGGACCGCGCAGTCCGCTCTGGCGAGCGAAACAACCGCCCCCCCGAGGAGATCCTGGACCTCCTGCGCGTCCAGCTCCAGGGTCCCGCGCTGGTCCCGGTCGCTCAGCAGCCGCCCGAGTGCCGACCACGCCCGAGCGGCCCGGCGCAGCGCCACCAACGACTCCATCTGCCGCACCGCGTCCGGGGACTGCGGCAGCGCCGGCTCCCTCCACAGCATTCCTGCGTCGAGCAGATGCTGCTGTCCTTCCAGGGCACCGGTGTCGTGGACCTGGACCACCGCGACCACCCCGGTCTCGGTGTCCGCGCCCAGCTCCAGGCGCAGCGAGATCCGGACCCCCAGCACCGACTGCCCGGCCAGGCCCGGGCTGCGCAGGACCAGGTGGGGCACGTGCTGCGGCGAAGGGGCGGCGAACGCCGGCGACCCGGTGGCCAGCGCAGCCCCGGGAGTGCGCGGCAGGAAGTCGGCCATCGCGTCGAGGAACGCCGACAGGACGAACGCCGGGTCGGTCATCGCCGGCCGGGCCGGGGCGGAATTCACCGACGCCGCGTGCGCGTGCGGCGGCATCGCGGACCTCAGCTGCTCGACGGCCTCGCGTTGGGCCTCGGTCAACCGCGCGAGCCTCCACGCGTCGTACCCGCTGGCGGTCAGCGTCTGATCCAGGCGGCCCTCGGCGACTAGCTCCAGCGCCAGCAGCACCGCCGCACCCCAGAACCGGCACGCCGGATCACCGCGCTGCTGAGTCCGGCAGCGCACCAGGACCGGCCACGCCTGCTCCAAGGACAGGTCGAAGTACGGGACCCGCCCCACCTTGGGACACCCGGACCGATCCGACCAGCGCACCACCGACAGGTCGCCGCTGCCCAACGAGACTCCGGCAGGCACGATCACCTTCTCTACCGGCCCCATCGTGGCCACCGGCCGCCAGAACAGAACCCGGCCCGCCCGCGGCGGATCCGCCGGGCGGAAAGTCGCCGGGAAGTCGACGAGCTCGTACCTGCCCACCTATCCCCACCCTCCCCCGACCATCGACCGCACACCATTCCCCTGCCAGTCTGTCCAGGCGGACCCAACCCCCGCCCGCAGGAGAACAGTTACACCCGAACGAGTGAATCGCACCGTGAACCGGACCCGAGCTCCCCGAGGAGCGGACACCAACCCGACACCGAGGACGTACCCGCACGCCCGGCAGCCCGGCGCCAACGAATAGGATCATCCTGGCAGCCGACGACCCGTGCCCAACCCTGGACCCCCACCACCGGAACACCTCCGCGCCAAACGGTCCGCACGGTCCATCGGGCACACGGTCACCGATCCTCAAGGAGCGATCACCCCATGGCCAAGCCCCACCAGACGACACCGGCGGCAACCGACGCTATCCGCGCCCTGCTGCACACCCACGACAGCACCGCGCTGCGCCGAGCGGCCGACGACAGCATTCTCGAGCGCGCCCGCCACGCCTACGGAACCGCCTACCACCTCAGCGGCGGACGCAGCGACCACGCCCACGCCCACGACGTCGCCCTGGTCAACGCACTGCACCACACCGCACCCGCCGTCGTCGCCTTCGCCCTGCACCACCTGACCCAACTCCTGCCGGACCTCACCGAGGAGCAGTGGGCCCGGCTGGACGAGGCGGCCGTCGAACTGGACCTCCAGATCTGCGAGGACCTGAGCGGCGCCAACGAACCCCTCCCGCACGCCACAGTCCAGCGGTAGGGCGGGACGGAACCGGCTCGGCACCTACCGCGTCGACCAGTGCACGCCGCCGGGGCCGGGCGGCAGGCCTGCCAGGATGGACCGGTGACCTCGCACCCGACGCAGCCGGACCCCGCCGTCTTCATGGACGTCCTCTCGCTACGCCTCCTGGAGACCGGAGTTCCACCCGTTCCGGCGCAGGCGATCGCGGCCATGGACCGTCTGTGGGAACAGTCGGTCGCCGCGAATCCCCACCTGTTCGACGGGCCCGTTGTCGCCTGCACGACCCTTGCCTGGAACGAACTCGATCGCGACCTTGCCCTGACCTGGACGAGAGCGACGTATCGGCACCGCTGCCTGCGCCAAGTCCTGGACAGCGCGTGGAAACCCTCCTCCGTGTTCGTTACCGTCCTGCAGCCCACCGACGGCGGCCTGGTCGCCGGACGCGAATCGCCGTCCACAGCCGCACCCGGCCGCTGGACGCTGCCCGGCGGCACCGCCGAACCACCGCCGCCAGGCCAACCGTTGGACCTGGCCGCACTGCGCAGCCACGCCGCTCGCGAGCTCGTCGAGGAGGTCGGCATCGAGACCGCACCCGAGAGGCTGACCCTGTACGGGGCAACCCAGGGAGAGCGCGGCAACGTCGGGCTGCACTTCCTGGCCGAACCCCTCCCCCTGGACGTGGTGCACGACCGGTACCAGAGCCTTCTCGACGCCGAGCGCGCCCGGGGCATCTCGGTGGAACTGGACCAGCTCACAGTCCTCGGCTCGGTCGCGCAACTACCGTCCCTGGGCTATTTCGTGGACTACCTCCCGCCGATCCTCCAGCGCTTCTCACCACCGCCCGCCCCCGGCCGGTATGGCCGGTAGACGATCCGAAGGCCATGGCACCACCACAGCCCCACCACACCGCGGCAGCCCGGGCCATCGCCCCGCCACCACCTGCTGAGCTGGCGGCTCCTGCTGCGGCGTCACAGGCGATGCGAGAGCACACGGCAGGGAGTATGCGGGACGGTCGATGAGGCCCGGTCAGAGTGAGCTGACGCTCGGTGGCCGGCAGGGGCGACGCGAGTTGGCACACCGTCGGTCGCTGCCCTGTCACAGCTCACCGCGTCCCGGGGCCGCATTCGTTTCCCCGGCACCCGTTTCGCCCCGCCGCAGCCGGTGCGACATCGCGCCGCAGTTGGCAAATAGCACGGTCGATCGCGCCTGGTCGGAGCGCCATGACGCTTCGTGGTTGGCAACGGCGACGCAGGTTAGCTGGCAAGCGGGCACCGGGCCGCTGCAGCTCACGGCACGTTGGTCGCCTTGCTCCCCGCCATTTGCCAACCAGCTCCCGGAGTTGCCGACTGTGCTGCGTTGAAACGGCCGGCCCCGGGCCTGATCAGCCCTGTCCGGCGCGACCACTGTCCACAGGCTGCTGCTCATAGCGTCGGCAAGCCGCCCATCTCCGTCGGGGCGGCGTTCGACGGAGGGAGGGTGGTCGTGGCGCGCACAGCGATGGATCAGCAGATCGAAGAGGGCGTGGAACAGGCGGCCGTGATGATCGGCCGGTTCCTGTCCGGTGCCCCACTCAGCGACGGTCCGAGGTCCCCGGGAGCCCTGGCCCGGTGGCAGCACGTACTGCTGAGACTGTTCGTACTGGCCTGGGGCGGTTGGGCGGGATGGACGTGGTGGGGGCTGCACCTGCACTCACGGGTGATCGTCGCCTCCAGTGTCATTGCTGCGGCGCTCGTGCCGGTGGTCGGTGTGGCCCACCTGCTGGGACGCGGACGCCGTGCCCACATGCGCACGCTGGTGGTGCCGCTGTCGTTGGCGCTGAAAGACCTCATGCCGGCGTGGGACGACGCCCAGCGGCTCAAGGCGGTGACCATCCCCGTCAACCGCTCGTACGTCAAGATCGCGCTCCCGGACTCCTGGAACGGGCAGGAGGGCCACGAGAAGATGCTCCGCGAACTGGTCGCGGCCCGGTTGGGCGGCAAGTGGGAGGGGCAGTGGAACCTGAGCAAGTACCCCTTCAACGTGACCTTCGTGCCCGCCAAGCCCAAGCAGGTCCACGAGGTCCCGGACAAGGTCGACTTCTTCTCCCCCGAGATGCAGGCCGCGATCGCCGCCTGCCGGCCCGGACAGATCGTGATCGGCCTGGACGAGCGCTCACAGCCGGTAATGAAGGAGATGACCGGGGAGACCCCGATGTGGGCTCTGTCGGTCGGATCCGGCGGTGGAAAGTCGAGCTTCCTGCAGCAGGTCATCACCCAACTGGTGTACCAGGGAGCCACCGTAGTCGGCGTCGACGTCAAGATGGCGTCCATCATCTGCTTCGAAGGCGTCCGCGGCATCCACCTGTACACCGACCCCGGCAACGTGGGCGACATGCGCGCGGCCATCACCTGGGTTGCCCAGGAGGTCGCGGCCCGCAACTACCTGAAGAAGCAGGACCCCACTAAGGAATTCGACCGACTGACCCTTATCCTTGAGGAGGGCAACGAATTCGGCGACGCCAGCAAGGCGTGGTGGAACGAGAACAAAGAAAAAGGCGAACCCGCCGCAGACCCCATGTGGACCGATATCGCCAGCATTATGCGCATGGGTCGGCACGTGAACGTCACCATCATCGGCGTATTCCAGGACCTGCGGGAAGCCGCGGTCGGAAACAGGGGCCTGCGGAACATGTTCCGCCTCATCATGATGGGAAACTTCAATGCCAACCAGTGGAAAATGATCGTCAACACCTCACCCATCCCCGAGAGCGTCGACAAGGCTGGCCGGATGCTGATCATCGAGGGCAACCGGCGCGTGTGGGTCCAGGTGCCGTTCGCCGAGCCCGCGGCCTTCCGCGACTACTGCGTCAAGCTGCGCCGGGAGAGGGGGTACAGCACGGCGGACCTGTACGGAGCTCCTCCGGTCCGCAGCCCCCAGCGACTTCCCTCGCTGCTGCAGGGCTCCCGCCCGATCGGCCCGCGCACCTCCCTGACGAAGGAACCCGAGACGTCGGCTGCTACCGCAGTCGCCCACCGCGACGTCCCCGCACTGCCGCAATCCCCCTCACGGCACCCCGCAGGCGAGGCCGGCCAAAGCACGGACGCCGGCAACGCCGCCCCCCGTGACCTGCCGCCGGGCATCGCAGACCAAGCGCCCGCCGACTGGGACCCCGAGGACGGGGCACCCCGGGACGAGACACCCGCTGTCGAGGACCCGGCGGACGCCGAAACCGAGCAGGCCCCCCAAGAGCAGCAGGGGCCAGAGTTGCTGTCGCTGATGCAGATCTCGCGCCGCATGGCGCAGGACGAGGGCATCGACATCGCGCCCAGCACGATGCGCTCCCACAAGCAGCGGCGCGTGGACTTTCCCAGGGGTGACATCGAGGCCGGACGAGAGGTCTACTCCTACGAGGCCATCGCGGAGTACTACCGACGCAACCCGCTCCAGAAGCCCTGAACCGAGACGGCCGACGTCCCCGGTGTGACGCCCGCACCCGGCGCCCACCGGGGCCGTCGGCCACGACCGCTTACGCCAGGGCTACGGACGAGGGAACGCAATCGCTGCTGCGCCTGCTGGCCCCTCCGCGCCAGGGCCGGCAGGGGCCCGCCGTCGACCCGCCCGAAGGCGCACCCCGGGGGCGGCGAACGGCACACCCCTTCATGATCATTTATGGTCGGGCTGCTCTGTCCCCGCTCGACGGGCGTCGGTGCCGGGACCTCGGGGCGGGCGGCCGCGGCCGCCAGGGAACTGCAGCCTTCAGCCGCGCCGAGGGGTGCGGTCCCGGGCGGTCCTCATCATTGGCCGCAGAGGCCCACCGGCTCGTGGTGAGCGCCTTTCCACAGGCCGGTGTCGAGCAGGCAGGGGCGCCTTAGTCGCCGCTCGGCTCCGGCCCTTCGGATCGCGGCTGTGTGGTGGGCGGATGCCGAAGGCGCCTGCCGGCGGATCGCCTCGCCCCTCGTTCTATGCCCCTGATCAAAGGTCGAGCTAGATCCGCGACTTGCGCAGCGAGTGCCACGCTGCTCCGGACAGGGCCAGAGTCGACTGAGGAGCCGAGAGTCGTTCGTGATCGCGGTAGAGCTTCCAGTTGTAGGGGATGAGCGCCAGCTTGTTCGATGAGAGCGATCCCGGCCTTTGTGCCCTGTAGACCGCCAGCGGCTCCTGCAGACCCCGAGCGGGAGTGCCATCCCGCATGATCGACAACCACAGTGCGTAGTCCTGCCGTTTGGGCATGTCCGGCATCAGCCTTGTGCCGAGGACGGAGCGGTCGTACATAGCGGTCAGAGCCCCGATGTGATCTTGGATCAACATCTCTCGGTAGCCGACGCGCTCTCGCGCCTTCACTACACGTCCGTTCGGAATGAAGTCGGCGGCCTCACCGTCGTACTGGGCGTCCACCTTGTAATAGGAGGTGAACGTCAGAGGCGCATCGGCCGTCGCAGCGAAGGCAAGCTGCTGCTCAACCTTGGCCGGAAGCCACATGTCGTCACTGTCGAGGAAGGCCACGTAGTCCCCTCGGGCGCGTTCCACAGCAAGGTTGCGTGCCCTGGCCGCGCCACCCCGCTCGGGCGCCGAATCCGGCAGGACGCGCTCGTCCTGCCGGGCGAGCTCCCTGAGTAGATCCATGGAGCCGTCGCAGGACGCATCGTCCGTGACCAGCAGCTCGACATCGGTGTGAGTCTGCGCAAGCACCGACCGGACCGAAGCGCCGAGAGTGGCCGCCGAATTGTGGACGGGCATCACGACCGAGACCAGCGGCACGGTTCTCCTCCATGCCAGACCAACGACGACAGCGCCCCACCAATGTAGTCGGGAGCAGCCCTCGGTCGGGTAGCCCTGCCCGCGGCCGTCGGACACCCAGGCCTTCGGTGTAGTTGCTGGGGCGGGCGTCACCAGTATCGCCGCCGCGGGTCCGCCCCAACGCTGAAGTCCCAAGCCGCCCGTTCGGCTCCTCGGGCCCACGGCCACGAAACAGGCATCAGCAGACTACGCCGAGACCGTGCTCCGGTGCCCGTGTCGCCCGCGGTTCTTCGGATGTGCGTGGTGCCCGGAGGCCGAATCAAAGTCACTGCCGGCTGGAGATCCCGCTCGCCAATAGGAAGGTCTCGGACGTACTCAGCCAGCTGCGACCGAGACTTTTAGTTGGCGGGTGGCCTTCCTCATCTGTCCAGGTCTGAGGTGTCTCGAGGGCGGTGGTTGGCGGGTCGTGTGGGTGATAGTTGGCGGGTTCGGGCCAGTCAACCGTTACTGTGCGTGAGCATCTGCGGCCTCGGCGATCTGGACCGCGAGGGCTTCGGCGGCCTCGAAAATCGCCGGGTAGTTCGGCTGGCGGCTGGTGGCCCGGGTGTCCCAGTGGGTGAGGGTGCGGAGTGCCGTTGATGTGCGGCTCAGGCTCGGGCTTGCTGGCGGGGATCCGCGGAAGGTGGGGGCGAGGAGGTATTCGCTGCCCGTCACCCGGCTCCAGATCAGTGTGGACGCGGAGTCTCGTGTCCAGTCTGTGGGCTGTGGTCCCTTGCCGCGGTGCAGGCGACGGAGCTGTTCCCATGCGCGGTCCTCGAGTTGCCAGTCGTTGAAGAGGCGGCGGCGGGCGAGGAAGTCTGCGGGCGCGTCCTGGGCTGCGATGTGCTCGGCGAGGTGGTCGATAGCGCCGGGAAAGTCGAAGTCGCGCCAGCGCGAGTTCAACCGGATCGGGTGAAGGACGCGGGGCTTCTCGGTGATCCATTCGGTGGGGATGCCGAGGAACCGCGCGGCCTCGTGGAAGTCCTCACCGGTGACTGACTGGACGAGCTGAACAGGGACGACACGCTTGAGCAGGGAACTCATGTGCCGGGGGATCCCGGTGTGCTCGGCGAAGTGCGCGAGCCATGCCGGGGGGAGGCTCTGGGGGATGTGCTCGGCGAGGAAACCGCGGTCCCGGACCGCGATGACTGGCTCGACGAGGGCGTCGGAGCGGTGTGTCGCAGCGACCCACTGGTCCGGTGCCCCGCGGCGGACCCAGAGGGCCGGGAACTCGAGTCGGTAGTCGTGGTCGATTCGCTGGCGCAAGCTCGGTGACGAGTCCCGGGCCAGGACCAGCCAGGTGTCGTCCCAGCGTTCGTTCGGTTGTGCTTCGATCTTGTGCAAGAGCGGGACGAGGGGGTCGTGGTGCGGTGCCGGCGGACGGCTGGCCAGGCGCTCGGCTGCCGCTAGGAGACCTGCTTGGGCGCGGGCGTCGGTGGGCGGGGTGCTCCAGGCGATAGCGGTCTTCCTGCCGCGGTTGCGCTCGTGAGGCCAGTCGGCGAGGGCGAGAGAGTCCTGCTCTGCGACGTGCTGGGCCAGCTCCGGGCGCAACTCCTTCGGAACCAGATGGAGAGAGCTGGGCCAGGCGGCCTTGATGATCGCTGACAGGACGTGCAGGTCGGCGAATTGCTGGAAGGCGCGGTCGGCGGGGTGGGAGGCCGCGAGCTGGTCCAGCAGCGTGCGCTGGAGGTTCGCCATGGTCGCGGTGAGCTCGGTGGCCGGCGGAGCGGCCTGGTCCAGGCGCTGGCCGCAGATCCCGGTGCGTTCGCCCGTGATGACGCGGTTGCGGCATTGAGCGGGGTGGAGTCCAGGGGTGGGGGATGCGGGCAGCAGGGACGGGCTGCTGTCGGCCTGTCCGCTCATCGCGGGCAGGCCGCAGGCGGGGCAGTCGTGCCGGAGAAAGACGTTGTGCTCCATGCAGGCGAAGGAGACCGCGAGGCGCCACTGCCGTCTCCAGGAGCCACCGAACCTGTTCTGGACCGGGGAACCGTCGCCGATCAGGCAGTGGGGGCAGAAGCGGGAGTAGGTGATCAGGATCCCGGCGGGGAACAGGTGGCGAGGACGCGCTGGGCTGCCCTGACGCACCAGCGCCCGGGTCAGGGGCGGGTAGCGCTCGAGGAACGGGAACAGCGTCAGTGCCTCGGCATCTGCTGTGGTGATCTTCGCCGCTTCGGCGAAGGCCTTCTGCTGTCCGGCTTCCAGCATCAGCAGGTGCTTGGCCGGCGTCGGCCGGCCGGGTTTGCTGCCGCCGAGGCCGATGCGCCAGATCAGCTGTGCGGGGGCCAGGTCCAGGCGGTGGGCCAGGCGGAGGAGGAAGCCGGGCAGGCTTTCGTCGGCGAGCGGGACCAGGGTCCTGGGCAGGGGATGGGGGGAAGGGTTCACCGGTCACCCGGCCGCTTCGGCGCCCTGCGGCCCCTTGTCGTCGAGGACGCCGTTCCTGGGCCGCTTCGTGCGGGCTGTCTTGGGGCGGGCAGCGGGCGGGTCGGCGGGGATGTCGGGTTCGTCCGATGGCTCCTCTGGCTCGTCGCGCCGCAGCACGATCTCGTCCAGCAGGGCCTCGTTGATCAGTTCCTTCCCGGAGTCCATCGCCTCCAGGGCTCCGTCTTCGAGCAGGCGACCCAGCAGTCCGACGACGCCGTCGGTGCGGCGCATGAGGTACTCGGGCATGCCGTGACCGGTGAGCATGCCCGGTTTGGCCTTCAGCAGCCGCAGGTGGCCCTCGATCCCTTGCAGGTGGTTGACGAAGACGTTGATCTGCCGCGGGGTGCCGTAGCGGAAGCGGTCGAGCTCGATGAACTCGAAACGGTGCTCGGTCTGGGTGATCTCCAGGCCGTGGATGCGGGTCGATTCCAGCGGCGTCATCTCCCACCGCCTGGTCTTCTTGTCCCATTCCGCCTCGCGCAGCAGGCCGGTGCCGGGGATGTTGACGCCGGCCAGGATCAGGGTCACCCCCAGGCTCATGAAGGCCCGGATCAGGTCCAGGACGTCCTGGTCGTCGGCCCGGTGCATCCGCAGTCGGCTGATGTCATCAAGGAGCATGGCCTTGACTCTGTGGTCCTCGAGCGAGTCGGCGACTTGACGGACCAGCTGCGGCAGGGTCGCTGAGCTGCGGATCTCCGCGCGGAAGAAGTTCAAGATCGCCTGGCATAGGCTTTTGGGGGTCGCGGTCACCGGGGTCGGGATATAGACGACCGGCGCGTGGAGGTCACGGGTTCCCGGCAGCGTCCCGGGGCCGAGGGCGCCGTGCAGGTCAAGCCAGCTGTCCTCGAAGACCGCCCCGGCCGAGCAGACGGAGGCGGTCTTTCCGTAGCCGCCCCAGCCGCTGACCATGACACCGGGGAAGGTCGGGTCGTCCTGCTTCATGGTGTTGCCCCGGAGCCGTCGCCGGATCAGCCTGCCGACCTTGTCGTGCATGGGTGTCTGCTGCAGCGGGAGGTTCACGTTCGTCAGCTGCCGGTAGAGGTCGTAGTCACCGCGGCGGGCCTCGGGGACCGTCCGCCACTGGTTCACGGTGATCGCCGCTGCGGGCAGCACCTGGCCTCGGTGGAGGCGGTAGTGCTGCCAGCCTGCGAAGGTGTCGCGGTGCGGCCGGTTGCCAAGGATTAGCTCGGCGATCCGGGCCCTGGAGGGCAGGCCGGCCAGCACGTCGTCGAGGTCGGGGGTGCGCGTCATGTGTCCTCCGGGACTGTCGGGTCGGTGTCCGGGTCTTCGCTGGCAGGGATCAGGAACATGGGGCGCTGGCGCAAGGCCTCGTCCAGCGTCGGTGGCGCGACGGGCTCGGTCCCGGCCAGGGCCTCTTCGCGCCGGCGTCGGCGGTCCGCGTCGACAGCCCGGTCGATGGCGTGGGCGTGCTTGGACCAGGCCACTGGCATCTCGGCCGGCACCGGGCCGGTCGGCTCCGGAACGGGGGTCGGAGCGACCGACGGAGCCGGAGCGGGGGGACGGTCCGCGGTGGCGGTCTCGGCGCGGGTGATCTCGCGGGCGCGGGCGACGCGGTCACGTTTCCCGTCCTGCTTCTTCGCCTGGCTGGGCCACTGGTCGACCGGGGTGACCGATCCGAGGATCTTCAGCAGGTGTTCCAGCAGTTCGCGCTCCGACCTGATCGTGATCTTGTTCGTCCTCAGATGTTCCAGCAGGGCATCGACGGACTTGTCGGAGAAGGCGGGGACCTCCCCTTCGGGTGGAAGGCCCTTCCAGGGCAGGACGTGCCATTCCTCGTGGTCGTCGGGGTCTTGGAAGAACACCTGCCGCCGGTCCCTTCGGTCACTGCGGACCACCCACTTGCCCGCGTGCTTGCCGCCGCGGGCGGAGGGCTGCAGGAACTGCGGCTTGTCCAGGACCGGGTGGTGATACCAGAGCCCGAGGATCTTCACTCCGCGTCGGGCGTGGATCTTCACGTGGTGCTTGCGCAGGGCCCGGTAGTAGAAGCTCGGCTCGGGAAAGTCCAGGTCGAAGCCGCCTTGCTCCATCGCTGCGGCGAACAGGGTGTTGGGGCTGTGGTCCTCGCCAGGAGCCCAGCTTGGGGCGTATTCGCCCAGTTTGTGGTTCTGCCAGATCTGGACGATCCAGGTGGCGATGATGTGTTCGGCCTGTGCGAGCGTGAGCGTGGCGTCGCGCTCCGGGTCGGCGCCGCGGTCGGCGACATCGACGCCGGTGAAGCCCAGCAGGTGCTCGAAGAGCATGGTCTGGATGGTGAGGAACTGGCGCTCGACCGCGAACTTGTCGGTCTGGCGCAGAACGCGGGCCGGCAGGATCCGGCAGCCCATCTCCCGCTCGGCCTCCACGAGGTCGTGGTTCTTGTAGGGGCCGCCGTGATCGGCGGTGACCGTCTCCGGCGCGAAGAACGGCAGCGCGGCGACCCGGTGCCCTGTGAACTCCGCGATCACGTCCGCCGGGACGCCGGTGTAGGGCCACTCCATGTCCTCGCCCCAGCCGTCCCTCATCGGCAGCGGCAGCATCACATCCCGCAGCAGCATCGCGATGTCGACCGAGGTGTCCGATTTCAACGTCAGCCGGAAGGCCGGCAGTCCGCGTGTGTAGAGGTCGAGCGCGAGGGTGAGGGTGGCTTTGACCGCGTCGCCGAACACCGTCTCGCGCAGCATCACCGGCATCGGTGTCGAATCCAGCACCAGGACCTGGCCCGGCCGGTGGACCACCAGGCCCTTGGAGACCCCGGCCTCCGCAGCGGCCTGGGCTGTGCGCGCGTAGCGCGGGCGGGCGCCCCCGGGTCCGAACCACTCCTCCCAGACCTCCGCGAACGTCCAGCGGGAAGGGACCTTCTCGATCGGGAACAAGGGGAACCGCTCATGGATGTACTGGTGCACCAGCCGGTGCCTGGCCGCCATGGTGATGCGGGCGCGATCCTCGCACTCCGCCTTGACCGCGAAGATCGCCTCGCGGACCTCTGGGGTGACGCTCCGGTGCCCACTGCGACGCCGAGTCCACCGCCCATCAGCGCAGGCCAGCAGCAGACTGTCGCCCGCCAGCCCCGACACCCGCTCCAGGCTGCGGAAACTCAAGTGCTGCAACCCCAGGCGCACAGCCTCGGGCCGGGGCATCGCCTTCACCTCCGCCACTTTCGCCCGGCGACGCTCGGTCAACGTCGTCCGATCCGGGTCGTAGGCCGGCCGGGGCTCGCCCGGCAGGGCCCGGGAAGGATGCCCCTCCCGGAATCCCGTCTCGACCTCCAGCACGTGCGCGGCCCGCAGCCGGGCCCGCACCAACTGGTCCGGAGTCAGGTCGGCCAGGGACCGCGACTGCCGGGACACCGGTGGCCGCCGGCTCTCCTGCGGTGCCGGCCGTAGCAGTCGCAGACCGGGGTGGTTGACGAGCCAGCGGAACGACCGCGTCTCGGCGCGGCCCGCGTCGTCGGCCAGCACGACCCGCCCGAACTGGGCCTGGACCTCCTGGATCGTCCACTCCGCGCCGTCGAAGGCAACCCGCCTTCCCGCCGCGACCTGCAGGAACCCACTCGCCGCCTTCATCACACCGCCCAGACCATCGAGCCGTCGACCAGGGGACTACCCAGGTCGACACCGAGCTCTCGCTGCCAGAGAAGCCGGACGATGCTGGCCCGGGCCACCGCGGGCAGGCTCGTCCTCCCCGCCAACTCGGCGAAGGTCACCGCGCTCCCGCCCAGGTCAGCGACCGCAGCAAGGAGTTGGTCCCTCATACCGAGCAGATCCCTCGCCAGCCGTCGGCGAGACGAGAGGTGATCGAGGACGCTCCACACATGCGGGCGCCAGCCCGCCACGACTGAGTACCGCCATCCACAGGCAGCGGCCGTCTCCCGGGCCGCCGCGAACTTCACCGCGTCGTTCTCCTTGACCAGATCCATCGGGCGGACGTCCAGCAGCCACATCCCGCCGTCGATCAGGGCCAGATAGTCCGGGATATGCCAGGCCCAGCCACCGGCGTACTCGAAGTCCAACCGGAACGGCTGTGACAGCACCTCCGTTGCGCGCAGGAAGTCCAACGCGACCAGCAGCTTCAACTCCTCCAGTGACTCGAAGCCGTGCCCGCGGCCGGTCGACGCCATCACCTCGAGCCCCGGCCGATGGCGCTGTCTCGCCCGCCAGGTGAAGCCGCGCATCGGCCGCGACGACAGGACAGGCACATGTCCCATGTCCCGAACCGGCCAGCTGACCTTGCCGTCTCCTACCTGCCAGGTCGAACTCCACCGAGCCGGCCAGTCGCCGCCGAGCCGGAGCCGTTCCCTCAGCTCCATATCGCCGTCGTACGAGACGGCCAAGTGATCCAAGCCACTCGAATCCGACGGGATCTTCGCCCTCGCTGCTGCCTCATTCACCTACCCACGACAGCACGGCCCCCCAGGCGCACGAGGCGGATCTTCGGAACTTTTCGTAGCTGAGCGTTACCGGGCCAAGGCCCGCCAACTATCGCCCACATCCGCCAACTAAAAATCTCGGTCGCACCAGCCAGCCGCACGCTCGTGCACAGAAAAATCCTCGGAAGTTATCCACAGGTCCCCTCTCGCAGGATTAGGAAGCGCCTCCCGAAGGCGGGGCGAATACCGATCGCCATTTCCCGCGCCGGGATCTGGACTACGCGAGCGAGGAGGAATTGATGGCGGGACTCAGGAAAATGCTGAACCTTCCCGAGCGTGCGCCCAAACCCGACAAGGCTCCGTCCGAGGAACCGGGGGCACCGCACGAACGCGGTCGGTCCGGTGGGGCGATGTGGGAGGAGGAGGCCGAGTCCGGGGCCCGGTCCGCGGCCCGCGGAGCCGGGCGGCTGCTGATCTGGGCGGTGATCGGCCTGTTGGCCCTGTCCGGCCTGCGGACCTGGATCTTCCCGGCCAAGAGCGCCCACGCGCCCGCGCCCGCCCCCTCGTCCTCCAGCGCCGACCAGGTTCCCACCGCCGAGGCGCAGCAGGTCGCGGCGCAATTCGCCCGCTCCTACATGTCCTGGGACAGCTCCGACCCGCAGATGCGGGCCAGCGAGTTGGCTGCTGATCTGCCGCAGGGCGCGGACCCGAAGATGGGGTGGAACGGCAGTGGCTACGAGAGCGCCGCGCAGACGATTCCGGGTGCGGTCACCCAGCTCGGCGGCGGCCGGGCCCGGGTCAGCGTCGATGTGCGCGTCTCGGTGACCGCCACCGTGGGCGGGAAGCAGATCGTCACCAACGGCTGGCGGGGCCTGCAGGTCCCGGTCGCCGAGGCCCGCGGGCGGGTGATCGTCACCGGGCAGCCCGCACTGGTGGGGCTGCCCGGGCCTATCGCCTACACCGTCCCCGCCCCGCCGGATCCCGACAACGCGCTGACGGGGGCCACGACCCAGACCGTGCAGCAGTTCCTGACCGCGTGGGCGGCCGGGAACCAGGGCCAGGCCGCGGCCCCGGGCGCGGTGATCCTGCCGCTGGGCGGGTCGATCTCGCTGTCCTCGCTGGACGGCTGGACGGTCGACGCCGGGACCGGCTCCAAGCGCTACGGCACCGCCACCGTCACCTGGAACCTGGCCGGCGCCCAACTGCAGCAGACGTACCGGGTCGTGCTGCTGCAGGTCGTCGCCGGCGGCGCTACCGCCTGGCAGGTCGACGGCGTCACCGCGGCCGGATAACTCCCTTCCCCCTTCTCCTCTTCTACCGCCCCGCTGGCCGCCGTGTCGCGGCCGGGGCGCCGTTTGCTCCACCTGCAGAAGGAGTCATCTCGTCATGGCCGGAAACAGCTTGGTCTCCTGGGCGCTGACGATCGTCGGCAGCCTGTTCGGCCTCGTTCTGGGAGTCCGTGCCTTCGGGCACTGGGCCAAGAAGGAATGGGGCGCCCTGATCACCCACTTCGTCGGCGCCGCGGTCGTCGCTTTCATGATCTTCTCGCCCGACCAGGCGGTCACGATCCTGAAGCTGATCGGCGCGAAGCTCGCCAGCGTCTTCACCGGCTGAGCGGGGGCCAGCCGATGCGAAGCGCACGCACCTACTCCCGCCACTGGGACATCGAGACCCGCCAGCACGAACTCCTGGGCCTGGACCTGGGCGAGGGCATTCCCCGCACCACCCTGAAGTACGGCTCCGTCATCTGCGCCGTCTGGTGGGGCCTGTGGCTGCTGGTCCTCGGGTTCCCACCCCAGCCGGTCGTCCCGCTCTTCCTCCTGCCACCGGTGGGCCTGACCTACTTCGGCGCGAAGAGGTCGCTGACCTACTGGCGCCGCACCAACCTCCTGATCTGGGGGGTGCGGCTGAACTACTTGCAGTCCGGTTTGCGGCCGGTCATCGGCCGCGGCCGCGTCCCCGCCCCGAAGGCCGGCCTGCGCTTGCGCGCCCGCCGGCTGGGCGAAGCCGTCCCCCAGCTCGCGCAACTACCTGGCCTGGAAGCCCTGTTCGGCGCAGATGGCCGGCCCGACCCGGCCGACAGTTACGGCCGCCCCGCCCGGCTGCGCCCGCGGGTGCGGCTGTACGGCCCCGACGCTGTCGCCCGCGCCCGCGCGAAGACCAGCCGCCGCTCCACACCGAAAGCCGACCCGCGATGACCAACCCCACCTGCCCGCGGCAGACGTCCCTGCCGCTGCCGCTGCGCACCCACGTCCGTCTGTCGGACCCGCACACCCGAGCCGCCCTGGACCTGACCACCGGGACCGTCCTGCTGGGCCTGGCCCAGGACGACACCCCAGTCGTGCTGCCCGACGACACCACCAACCTGATGGTCTGCGCCGGGTCGGGGGCCGGCACCAGCAGCACCCTGCAGACCCTGGCCGCCCAGGCCGCCGGCCTGGGTGCGCTCGTCGACATTCTGGACCCCCACCCCGCCACCGGCGCCCACCACTGGGGTCTGGGCCTGGGGCAAGTCGCCGTCCACCACCGCGTCCAGGACATCCACACCCGCCTGCTGGACCTCGCCCACCACCTCGACCGACCCGCCCCCGCGCACACCGGCGGCTGGACGGGGCGGCAGGTCGTCCTGGTGGAGAACGTCGCCACCTTGGTGCAGTCCCTGCGCCAGTACTGGTCCCACACCCGCCCCGAGACGCAACTGACCGAGGCTCCCGCCGTCACCGCCCTGGGCCAGCTCCTGGAAGGCGGACCCGGCCGGGGGGTCCAGGTCTGGGCTGGCAACCCCACCGCCGAGCTGCCCGGACTGCCCGGCGAGGTGCGCCGCCTGTTCCCGGCCCGCCTGATCGGGGGCGCCGGCCACGCGCTGTGGCACCGCGCAGCCCCCGAGGTCTGGGCGATCCCCGCCTACTCCTCCACCCCCGGCCGCCTGCACCTGGCCGCCGACCGGACCCTGACCACCCTGCAGGCCCTGTACCTGGACCACGCCGAGGCCCGGGCGATGGCCCGCGGCACCGCGACGCAAGGAGAGACCCGATGAACACCCTGAGGCGCCTGCTGCGCACCCGGTCACTCCTGCGACCCGCCACACCCCGCACCCCCGCGCCCGCCCACCCCCGCCCGGGGGTCCCGGACCGCGTCCTGCTCGCGGACCTGCCCATCCCCCTCACCCCCAGCACCGACCCGCTGATCGGCCTGGCCGCCGGCAACCAGCCGGTCCACCTGACCCCCGCCCACGGACACACCCTGGTGGTCATGCCCTCGGGGTACGGCGCCAGCAGCCTGCTGCAGAACGTCGCCGCGCAACTGGCCGCCACCGGTGTGCGCGTCGACATCCTCGACTTCCAGAACGAGCAGGGCTGGGCCCACGGCGTGGACGGCATCACCCACTGGAGCGAGCCGCTGGTGATCCACGCCTTCCTGCAGGACCTCGCCGAACAGGTCCGCAAGCAGCCCACCGCCCCGGCCCCCGCCGCGCGCACCCGGGTGCTGATCGTGGAGACCGCCGTCGCCCACGACCTCCCGCGCTTCCGGCGCGGACCCGGCTACGCGGCCGCGCCGCTGGACGCGCTCGTCGCGATCCTCGCCCACGGCCGCCCCCACGGCCTGCACGTGATCATGTCCGCCTACGGCGTCCCGCAGCCCCTGCGCGCCCCGGCCCGCCACCTGCTCACCACCCGCATCCTCGCCAACCCCGACATGGGGACCTGGGCGGCGCTGGCCGCACCCGGCGAGCGGCGGCCCACCGACAACAGCGACCACGTCGGCCGCGCGCGCCTGCTGGGCCCCAACGCGGCGCGCACCGAACTGCAACTGCTCTACCTGACCGGCCAGCAGGCCCTGGACCTGGCCACCGGGAACCACCCGACCACCACCCGGCCGAAGGGGCCCACCGCATGAGCGCCACCAGCAAGACCGCCAAGAAGTCCGTCTCGCGGGTCGGGCGCATGCTCGGCCTGGGCGCCGAGCGGATGATGCGCGAACCCCAACTGGTCGCCGTGGCCGACGGCCTGGTGGTCACCGACACCGCCGCCGAGGCGTTCTTCGTCCTGTCGTCCACCAACAGCGACCTCATGCCCGAGGAGCAGCAGGACTCCGAGCAGGACGCCGCCGCCCTCGCGCTGTCCAAGATCCTGCCCGGCTACGACTGCCACCTGAAGGTCATCTGGTCGCGCCTGGATGGAGAAACGTTTCGCCAGGAGGCGTTGAAGATCTTCAACGCCGGCGACGTCGAGGTGTTCGCCGACATGTGGGCGGCCCGCCTGGACCAGCTGGAACTGCCGCAGCGCCACATCCTGCTCGGCGTGCGGATCGCGGAGCGGGACTCGGCCGGCGGGGCCGCGGTCAAGAAGAAGGCCGCTGACACCCTCGGCATCGGCTCCACCGGCCTGGCCGACGGCGAACTCGCCCACCTGGACGCCCTGGTTCGCCGCCTGGAGCGGCGCCTGGAGTCCACGCCGTGGCGCGCCCGCGTCGCCCCGGTCGAACTGCTGGCCTGGGCCATCTCGCGCGAGTCCTACCGCCCCCAGCCCGCCCCGCCGCGCCTGCCCGCGGTCACCGGCGCCGCCCTGGTGCGCCTGACGCAGTCCAAGGCGATCCCGCAGCCGGACCACGTGCGCATGGTCGACGCCCGCGGCAACACCTGCGCATGGGTGTCCGTCCTGGTCATGCCCGCCTTCCCCGAGGAACTGGTCACCCCCGGAGACCAGGAGTGGCTGCGCTGCCTGTCCGAGATCAGCTACACCAACCCCCACACCGACTTCGAGCAACTGGTCCTGCCCGAGGCCTCCATCCGCTTCTCGGTCTGGCGCAAGGGCCGCGCCATCAAGGAAGTCGACAAGATCCGCCAGGCCGCCAAGGAGCAGCGGCGCTCCGCCGCCGAGGGCTCCGCCGGCGAGACGTTCGCCGAGATCGAGGAGACCGAGGTCGTTATGGAGGGCGTGCGCCAGCGCATGTCCCGCGACGGCATGACGCTGATGGAGGACCACCCGCGGCTGCTGGTGGTGTCCACCGAGAGCCTGGAGGACCTGCGGGCGCGCTGCGAGGCGGTCATCGGCCACTACTCCGGCGTCGACATCGAGGTGGTGGTCGCCGACGCCGAGCAGCGCGAACTGTGGCTGGAGGCGCAGATCGGCGACATGCTGCGGGTCCTGGACCTGGGCCACAAGCGCGGCACCGACGCCCTGGCCGCCAGCATGTTCTGGGGCGGCTCGGAGGCCGGCGACACCCAGGGGCCGATCGCGGGACTGCTGACCGGCACCACCCCCGGGGTGTGCCGGATCGACATCACCGCCGGTTCAGCGAGGGGCGATGCGACGACCACCGCGTTCGTGGGCCGCTCGGGGCGCGGCAAGACGACCTCGATGATGCTCGCCACGCTGACCGCCGCCATGAAGGGCGCGTTCGCGCTCATGCTCGGATTCAAGGGCGACGAGGGCGGCCTGATCAAGGCCGGCGAGTACCTGAAACTGCCCTCCCACCACGTCACCTGCGGCCTGGAGACCCCGGCGGTCTGCGACCTGTTCCGGCTCCTGCCCAAGGGCGACGCCGCCCTGCAGGTCGTCTCCCAGCTCCTGATCATCCTGCCGGAGCGGATGCGCGACGCCGGGGTGGAGACCCACCTGCTGAAGGTCTGCAACTGGGTCGCCGCCGGCGAGGACCCCGCGACCTGGCGCGTCGTGGAGATGCTCGCCCAGAGCCCGGACCCGCTGGCCGCCGACGCCGGACAGGCACTGACGGAACTGGCCCGCACCCAGCTCGGCGCACCGCTGCTCGGCGTCCCGCGCGAGGGCGCCTCCCCGCTGCGCCCCGAGCCGGGCCTGTGGCTCGTGCAGGTCCCGGGCCTGACGATGCCCCAGGCCGGCACGGCCCCACGGGACATGACGATGACCGAGCGCGTCTCCCTGGCGGTGATGCGCGGGCTGATCGCCTACGCCTTGAACACCTCCGCCCGCGCCGACCTGCGCAACCTGCCCAAGGTGGTGTCGATCCCCGAGGTCCACGTCCTGACCGGGACGGACGACGGGCGCCGCTTCCTGGACTACATCGCGCGCACCGGTAGGGCGTTGGACACCTCGCTGGCCATCGACACCCAGGACCCCAAGTCGCTGATGGGCCTGGACGGCGTGATGGAGGCCATCACCACGGTCTGCGGCTTCGAGCAGAGCACCGCCGTCCAGCAGGACGCGATGGCCGAACTGCTGCGCCTGCCGGTCGGCGAGGCCAGCCGGGCCCTGATCCACGGGGTCGGCAAGACCGGGTCCGGCGAGATCCGGCACGGCCACTGCATCGTGCGCGACCACCGCGACCGCGTCGCGACCATGCAGTGGGACGCCCCCTCCGAGGAACTCCTGCACGCGCTGTCGACCAACCCCAAGGACCAGGCAGCCGACCACCAAGCCGCCCAGAACCCGGACCCCGACGCCGCACGCCAGCACCCGGACGTCGAGGACACCGGAGCAGCCCCGGCGGACCCGTCCTCTGTCCACAGGCCCGCGGACCAAGCATCGGAGGACCGGTGACCACCCGCCGCCGGCCCCGCACCGCCCGGACCCGAAGGAGGACCGGCATGTCCCCGCGCCACCGCCGCCTCGTCGCGGCCGCCGTCCTGGCGGCCGCGGCCCTGGCCGGCTGCTCCGCCAGCCACACCGCCCGCACCGCCGACCACAAGGTCGGCGGTGCGGGCGCCACCGCCGGCGCCTACCTTCACGCCTGGCTGGACCTGCCCGCCGACGTCCGCACCATGTGCGAGCTGCAGACCCCGGCCATGCGCCCCGACTACTCGACCGACGGCGGCTCCCTGGCCGGCTGCGTCGCCGACTACACCGCCGACTTCACCGGCCAGGACACCCACCGCCCCGCGCTGACGCTGACGGTCACCGACGAGCAGCCCGTGCCGGCGACCGCCACCGAGCCCGCCGGGACCGGCGTCCTGGCGACGGGCCAGCGCACCGCGGAGCAGCCCTTCCGCTACGCCCTGCGCCTGGTACAGGCCGGCGGGAGCTGGCTGGTCGCGCAGGTCGCCGAGGTGGATCCGGACCGGTACGGCCACACCGGCGACCCCGTCGCCGCCGTCCTGGAGGCATCATGAACGCCCTGACCCGCCTGCGGGCCGCTCTCGCACGCCTGCCGCGCCCCGGTGACGTGGCCATCCGCGGATACGTCGCGGTCACCATGTGGAGTCCGCGCCCGCGCCGGCTCCTGCTCGCCTTGTTCCTGCTGCTGGTGGCGGCCGCCGTCCTGGCACCGGCCGCGCACGCCGACGGCGGCACTGCCCAGTACGAGCCGGCCGGCATCGGGGACCTGATGCCCAACCCGATCAAGCCCCCGGGCCAGGGCACCCTGTTCGAGTCGTACAGCCCGGACGCCTACGCGCTGGACGACGACCTGTCGTCCTCCATCTGGAGCGGGGACTTCGCCAACTGGACGCTGTACGAGGTCAGCACCGGCCTGATGATGGTCGTCGTCACCCTGGGGCGGGCCGCGGTCGTGCTGACGCAGTGGACGTTCAAGGTCGTCTCGCTGCCGCCGATCGAGACCGCGATCTCCAACGCCATCGCCGGGGCCGCCGGCCCGATGCTGACGACGTTCCTGCCCACCGCGGTCGCCATCGGCGGGTTCGTCGCCTGGTCCAAGCGCGGCAACGGCTCCCCGCTGGGCCAGATCGCCTGGGTCCTGGCCTCGGCTGCGATCGCCACCACGTTCCTGACCGCCCCCACCACCTGGGTCAAGGGCGTCGACAACGGCCGCCAGCTCGGCGCCACCGTCGCGATGGACACCATCGGCTCGGGCTTGTCGGGCAACACCGCCGCGGCCGTCCCGTTCAAGACCCCCGAGCCTGCGTGGTCCAGCAACGACACCGACAACACCCTGCGCAAGGCCTCCGACGCGGTCTGGCGCACCTACGTCGCCGTGCCGTGGTGCATCGCGGACCTCGGCTCCCTCAACGCGTGCCAGAAGTGGGGCAAAGACCTGCTGGACAAGGGCACCGACATGGACAGCCGCAAGGACTTCCTGTCCTCGACGCTGAACTCCGACACCGTCGGCGGCGACGCCGTGAAATGGCGTCAGGGCAAGGACCCCGGAGGCCGGCTGGCCGTCCTGTTCGCCGCCCTGGTCACCGTGGCGATCTTCTGCGCCCTGATGATCGGCCTGGCGTTCGCCACCCTCGCCTCCCTGATCGGCGCACTGATGCTCCTGGTGTGCGGGGTCGCATTCGCGACCCTGTGGTGCATCCCCGGCAAGCCCCGGCAGTGGGGCGTCCAATGGTTTGAGATGCTCATCGGCCTGGTCATGGTGTCCTTCACCTCCACCATGCTGCTCGGCTCCGTCATGGTCGTCTCGGTCGCGATGATGTCGCTGATGTCCACCTACGGGTGGCTCGCGGTCGCCGCCCTCAACATCACCGCCGCGATCATGGCCTGGAAGGTCAAGGGCCGCCTGGACGGGATCGTGTCGGCCGGCGGCGCGCAGATGGCCGGCCGCGGAGCCCTCGGCTCGGTGGGACGCGCCGTGCGGGCCTCGCGCCTGCGCCGAGCCGTCGCCTCCCGCGTCGGCCGCCGCCCCATGGGCGACATGGACCGGCACCCGCCGGCCGCGCCGTCCGGCGGCTCCACCGGACCGGGGCGGCGCAGCAGCACCAGCCGGACCTTCCCCAGCCCGCCCAGCCGCCCGGACACCGGCGACGCTCCCACCGTCACCCTCACCCGCACCGACCGGTCCGATCCGGCCCACGCACCGGGCGGTCACCTGCCGCCCTCCCGCCCGGGCCTGGGATCGGGACCCAGTAGCGGACCGGGACCCACCGGCCCCACCGGCCCCGGACCCTCCGGCCCCAGCGGCCTGGGCCCCGGGTCCAGGCCCTCCGGCCCCGCCGCCCCACCCTCCTCCGGCTCCTCGGGGCGCACCACCCCCGGCGGCGGCCGCCGCGCCGGCGGCGCGTACACCGTCCGACCCGGCGCGCCCTCGCCCAGCGGACCGCCGCCCTCCACCGGTACCACCCCCACCGTGATCCGCGGCACCACCGTGCCCCCGGGCACCGCCAACCCCACCGGGGCCCGGTTCCGCAGCTACCCGCCGCCCTCCTCCGGCCGGACCGCGCCGCCCTCCTCCGGCCGGACCGCGCCGCGCCCCACCGCCGGCTGACCTGACGCACCGCACCGCCTGCACCCGCGCGGTCCGCCCACCAGGGCGGACCGCCCGGGGCGGCCCCGCCATGCCCGCACCTCGACCACAGGAGTCGACATGTCTACAACTGACGAGCCCGCCGGGGGCCCGCCCACCAGCCCCGAGGACTGGCGCGAACTGCTGCGCCGCCAGGACCCGCCCGAGGAGTTCGCCGAACTGCCCCGGCGCCAGCGCCGCCGGGCCCGCAAGTACTGGCGCACCGCGCGCCGCGACGAGCGCGCCCAACGGATCCGCCGCCAGCGCTCGCAGACCCCCACCGGACTCCACATCCCGCTGACCGCCCTGGTCCTGGCCGCCGCGATCGCCGCCTACACCTGGGCATCCCCGCACCACTCCCACCCCGCCCGCGCCGCCACCGCGCCCACCTCCACAGCGGCTCCCCTCACCGCGCCCACCGCCACCGCCGCCGCCACGGCCACCGCGTCCGCGACCCCCGCCACCGTGCTGACCGACCGGCAGGTCGCGTCCGCGTTCATGACCGCCTACTGCACCCGCCTGCCGCTGCAGGACGGCTCGCACAACGCCGCCGTGGCCCGCGCCGCCCCCTACGCCTCACCGGCCCTGGTCGCGAACCTCGACGCGTACGACGACGCGGACTTCGACGTACTGGTCTCCCGACAGGCCACCGCGGCGCGCCCGACCGCGGTGACCGTCACCGAACCCACCACCGCCCAGCGGCCCGCCCCCGACACCGCGGTGCGGGTCTACCTGCAGGCCACCGCAACGATCGCGGTCACCGGCACCCATGACTACACCTACCAGCGGTCACTGACCCTCGAGATCTCGCGCTCCGACACCGGCAACCCGTGGACGGTCACCCGGGTCCTCGGACTGGGGCTGTGAGGCCCCGGTGAACGAACAGGAGATCGCCAAGCAGGCAGCCGGCGCGGCCATCCAAGCCGCAGGCGTCGCCACCAAGGGCCTGCAACTGAAAGCCGGGGTGATCGCCGCGGTCGTGCTCCTGATCGCCCTGATCGTGATCGGCCTGATGGCCCCCGCACCGGACGCCTCCGGGGCAACCTGCGCCGACTCCGGCCCGGGCATCACCAGCACCGACCCCGGCACGGGCACCGGCACCCCCGGCACGGGCACCGTCAACCAGGAGCAGGTCGCCGTGGCCACCACCATCGACACCGTCGCGATCCAGGAGGGACTGCCCGGCCGCGCCACCCTGGTCGCCCTGATGACGGGCCTGCAGGAGAGCTCGCTGACCGACATCGACCACGGCGACGCGGACTCCCTCGGCGTGTTCCAGCAGCGCCCCTCCATGGGCTGGGGCTCCAAGACCGACATCCTGAACGTCAACTACGCGACCCAGTCCTTCTTCCAGGGCCGCGGCACCAACAAGGGCCTGGTCGAGATCGCGAACTGGACCACCCTGCCACTGGGCACCGCCGCCCAGGACGTCCAGCACTCGCAGTACCCGGACCTCTACGCGGGCCAGGAGGACCTGGCCCGCCAGATCGCCGCCCAGGCCGGCATCGACCTCGAGCGCCCCGGCACCACCGGCTCCACCTCCGGCACCGCAGCAACCTCTGGCACCGCCTCCCCGGACAGCAGCACCGCGCCGGTCACCACCGCCAACCCCTGCGCCGCCCCTGTCACTGCGCCCACCGGGACGCCGGGCCAGCAGTTCAGCGACGGGACCCAGACCTGGAACGTGAACAACCCGCGCTCGGCCGCCCAGGCCATCGCCTGGGTCCTGGCGCACTCCGGCGCCGGCTCCACCGGCGGCTGGTACGACAAGTGCCTCGCGTTCACCGCCAACGTCTACGGCTGGTCCTACTCGGGCGTGAACACAGCCCTGGACGAATGGAACGCCATCCCCGCGGCCATGCGGCACCCCGGCGACCGCAACCCGCCCCCCGGAGCGCTCTTGTTCTGGTCCACCGGCAACCCCGCCGGCCACATCGCGATCTACGTCGGCGGCGGCCGCACCGCCAGCACCGACATCCTGCGCGTCGGCTACGTGGACGTCGTCCCGGCCAGCGAGATCGAGACCAAATGGCATGCCACTTACCTGGGTTGGGCCGTCCCCGACTTCCCGCACGGCGGCTGATCCGCGACCTGTGGACGACGCGGCCGGCAGCGACCGCGCCGTCCACAAGTGCGCCCGTCGCCAGAACTTGTCCACAGGCCCTGCGCCTGATGCTCGTTGTGGCGCCCGAGCAGCGGGCGACACCCAACCCCTGACCGAAAGGCCGGCTCCACCATGGGCAACACCCGCACTCGACTGGTCCGCCTGGCCGCCACAGCCGTGGTCGCCGCGGCCACCGGCGTCCTGGCCGCACCGGCCGCGATGGCCGACACCCCCACCACCCCGGCCAGCGCGACGGCCGCCGCCTCGGCCGCCGCTCAGACCAGCGCGCCCGCGGCATCCCCATCCGCCGCGGACACCACTGCCCCGGCCCCCAGCGGGGACCCCACCGACCCGGGCACCGATCCGACGAGCGCGCCGACCAGCCAGCCGACCGACCCGGGCAGCGACCCGACCGGCTCACCCACCACGCCGCCGCCGACCTCCGGCCCGACCAGCGGACCCACCGGCTCGCCCACCGGTGACCCGACCGGCTCACCCACCAGCCAGCCGACCGACCCGGGCAGCGACCCCACCGGCTCACCCACCACGCCGCCGCCAACCTCCGGCCCGACCAGCGGACCCACCGGCTCGCCCACCGGTGACCCGACCGGCTCACCCACCAGCGGACCCACCGGCAACCCCACCGGGAGCCCGACCGGCAACCCCACGAGCGGGCCCACGGGCAGCCCGACCGGCGGGCCCACCGGATCGCCGACCAGCGGACCCACCGACCCGGGCACCGACCCCAGCGCCACAGCGACCGCGACGGGCAGCACCACCGTCGTAGCCACCGCCTCGGGGAGCACCACACCCACCGCCGGCAGCAGCAGCACCGCGGCCGCCACCCTCGCCCACACCGGCGCCGACGACACCACCCCGCTGCTCCTGGCCGGCGGACTGATGATGACCGCCGGCGCAGCCACCCTCGCCCTGGTCCGCCGCCGCCCCGGACGCCACGCCCCCAACTCCAAGGCCTGACCGTGCACATCCCCCGGGGCAGTGGGACCCGCTCCCGCTGCCCCCGGGGCCGCACCGCACCCTCCGCCCACGTCCGGTCACCCCCTCGAAAGGCGCCCCCGTCGTGATCACCACCCCCGCCGCCGACCACCTCACCCACCTCTTCGCGGACCGCACCCGACCGCTGCTCGGCGCGTACTGGCCCGCAGGGTTCCCCAGTGCCGCCGGCGGCGTCGAGGCCCTGCGCGCCTTCGCCGCCGAGGGCGCCGACATCCTCGAAGTCGGCGCCCCGCACACCCACCCCCACCTCGACGGCCCGGCCATCACGGAAGCCCACCGGCACGCCCTGGACCACGGCTACGAAGTCGGCGACACCCTGGACACCATCTGGCAGCTGACCGCCACCCCCGGCACCGCCGTCGTCCTGATGAGCTACTGGGAACCGGTCCGCCAGTACGGTGCGACCCGGTTCGCCTTCGACCTCGCCCACGCCGGAGCAGCGGCCGCGATGATCCCCGACCTGCCCGAGGAGTACGCCGACGTCTGGCACCTCGCCATGCGCACCGCAGGGCTCCACACCCCCCGCTTCGTGCCCTGGCACACCACCACCGGCGACTTCGCCGCCCTGACACAGGCCACCGGCTGGCTCTACGCAGCAGCCGCCCCCGACCCCACCGGCTACCAGGGCGACCTGGACCTGACCACCTTCGCCGGACACGCCGCCCGGATAAGGCGGGCCGCCCCCCGAACCCCGCTGGTCGCCGGAATCGGCGTCTCCACCCCCGCCCGCGCCCGCGCCCTGGCCCCGCTCGTGGACGGCATCGTGATCGGCTCCCCGCTGATCCGCGCCGCCCTCGAACAACCCGGCGCCCCCGGCATCAAGGAAGCCGCCCGAACCGTCGGACGGTTCACCGACGCGCTTACCGCAGCCAGCGGCCCCCGATGACCGATGATCAAGAGAACCCGCTGATTCGCACCACCCCAGGAGCCGCGCCATGACCAGGCCCGCCCACCTCGCCGCCGGCACCGCCGCCCTGCTCCTGCTCACCGGCTGCGCCGCCACCGCCACCCAGGCCCAGACCCGTCCCGACAGCGCACCACAGGCAGGCACCGCGGCGGCCGCGCTGGCCGAACTGCCCGTCAAGGGCCGCGCACCGAAGACCGGCTACAACCGGGTCGGCGACTTCGGGCCCGCCTGGAGCGACAACACCTCCGCGCCCGGCGGCCACGACGGGTGCGACACCCGAGACCAGGTCCTGCGCCGCGACCTGACGAACGTGCGTTTCAAGGGCACCCCGCACTGCACGGTGGCCTCCGGAACCCTGCACGACCCCTACACCGGTCACACCATCGCCTTCGTCCGCGGCCCCCAGAGCACCCGCGTCCAGGTGGACCACATCGCGGCCCTGATGGACGTCTGGCAGACCGGCGCCCAACAACTGACCCAGGACCAGCGCGAAGCGCTGGCCAACGACCCTCTCGAACTCCTGGCCGTCGACGGCCCCACCAACGAGGCCAAGGGCGACGGCGACGCCGCCACCTGGCTCCCGCCGGCCAAGAGCTTCCGCTGCACCTACGCGGCCAGGCAGATCGCGGTCAAGGCCAAGTACCGGCTCTGGGTCACCCCGGCCGAAAAGGACGCCCTCCGGCAGGTCCTCGCGACGTGCCCCGGACAGCCGCTTCCCACCGAGTCCAGCGCCGGCGTCGCCTTCGCCCGGTAGTACAGGAGACCGACCGTGTCAGAAAACCGCGCCGTCACCCGTCCCCGAATCCCGGGCACCCGCGCACCGGCCGCCGCGCGACCGGCCCCGCTCTCGCCGCCACCGCAGTGGCGACACGACCTGATCTTCCGCGAGCCGACCGCGCCCCCGGCCGAGCAGAGCGACACCGCCCACGACGAACCCGGACCCGCGAGAACCCCCTGACCGCCCAGCGCGCACCTCCGAGGCGTCGAAAGCGGCCCGGGGAAGCCGACCCGGCAGGCCACGACCGGACGCGGCACCTGCTCGCACCGCGCAGAACCGAAACACCTCCCGGCACACCGGCCGACAAGGAACAATGGGGTCATGCGACTGCGCCAGGCCAACGCCATCCTCGAGGCCGCCCAAGCCGTCGACCGTCTCGGCCTGGGTTTCGACCTCGACCCGTTCGACTTCGACGACCCCCGACTGGCCGTCCAGGCACACCAGGACGACTTCCTGACCGGGTCCGCCGAAATCGACGCGGAGTCCGCGGACTGCCGTCGCTACCGACTGGACCTCGTGCCCGGTCCCGCGAAGTTCAGCGTCACGGTGAGGCTGCGCAGGGAAGAGCCCACCGAGAGCACCCTGCTCGAGGCGGCCTTCCAGATCTGGCACCACGAAGGCGAAGACGACCACGACGGCTTCCCGACCGGCGGCTTCGGCGACCACGTCGCCCGACTGGTCGCCGAGTCGATCGGCAAAGACGGCAGGCGTTAGCCCGCTCCCGCCGGACCGGACGAACCGCAGAGTCCAGCGAGTCCACTCCCGGCGTGGCGCACCGGAATTGCCTGCACCCCGTGATCAGATGGCTGAAACGGCAGCTCCAGGGCGCCGCGCCGAGATCCAGACCGACCCCCAGCTCGCTGGATCCTGATCGGCAGAAAGCTGCGCACCCTGTCGGTACAACACGCAACCGCTCCCCGCCTTCTTCTTCGATCGCGTCTCGCACGGGGGTCTGCGGACGCGCGGAACGAGGCAAGCCCATGCCAACCGGCACATCCCCCACGCAGCGCGCAGCACGATTGACCAGGGCCGTGCGCACCCGGATGGCGTGTACCGGGGAGCACTACACCGGCGTCCTACAGGACCTGGCAGCGCACCCGGCACGCAGCCTTATCCCGGCGGCGGCCACCGTCGACCAGGCGCGCTTGGAGAGCGAATTCCTCCACCGGGGATCGGGCCTGAGCGCGGTGGCCCGTCACCCGATGGGCCTGGTGCGGCTGCACCCGCGGCCCCAGTCCCTCACCGCGGTGCTCGAACGCGAGCCAGCCGTTGTACGCCACTGGGCGGAGCGTCTCCTGCCCATCGACGCGGGCCCGAGGGAGGAGATCGCGGGCATCTGCGGCCTTCGCTACAGCCGTGGCGCCCACCACGTCCGGCTCTACCGTCAGGACACGGACGCCTCCATCGAGCTGACCGGATTTCCCGTCCGCTGGTGGGACCGGGCAGTCCAGGCGATCCTCGCCAACGCCCGCACCGCGGGGGCGTCGGCCTGCTTCACCACTCCCGGCGGCCTTTGGACACGGTCCGAGCGGTGCTTGTACGACTGCATCACCGATAGCCACCGCGACCTGCGCCTGGGCAGCCAACTGCTGCGCCGGATCCGCCTGACGGCCGGCGAGGGGGTGATCGCCGGGACGGACGTGTGGTCCAGTCCGGCCGGGCGCAGGCAGTCCCAGTGGGTCGTGGAGACCGTACGGGGACCCGAGCACGATCGCCTGTTCGCGCTCCTGATGGATCCCCAGCTCGAACTCGGACTGACCGAGCTGCGCCGGACCTGCGGATGCGGGCAGGGCGAGGCACGGGGCCCCGGCGGATGCACCGCGGAGCTCGGCACTGCGGACGACAGCCAGCAGGTCCTCGTCCGTGACCTCCGATGGAGCGACAGCGCCGCCGACCGGGCCCGCCGTACCGCATCCCTGACCAAGGGGAACCGGCAGGCTTTCAAATCCTGGGACCAGATCGAGGCTTCGCCGGCACGCTGACACACGCTGCCGATCCGCGGGCGGCACTCATCCGGCCGGTGCCCGTGCGCCTCGGCGTCTACACAATCGAGGGCCGGGCCGGACCCCCGGATGGGATCTGGCCCGGCCCTCACTTCGGGGCAGCGCTCAGCGGCGCGGACAGGCGGGCACCCGGGCGCCTCGGCTACCCGTCAAGGCCCCTGCTCCGAGGGCAGTTGCCTGGTGCCGGCGTACCTGCCAGCCAGGCAGCGGGTCCCGTCACCACCGTGTCCGCTGTCCGCTGTCCGCGGGGGACGGGACGGTTCGGGGCCGCGTCGAGTTGGCTCATCGGCCGCTCCGTGTGGCCGCGCCCGTGGCCTGGGGGACGACCTGAGGGCGCGGTGCGCGCCGGGCTACCGCCCGGCCGCGCCAGCCGTGCGAGGAGCCGATGCGCCCCGCATGCTCGCCAGAGCGGTCGGCACCGGCACGGCTGGGGACCGCCGCAGCCTCGCGCGGGGCGCGGGCCACGGGACCGGCCAGGTGCAGCAGCTCCTGGACCGTGTCGGGGACCTGGGGCTCCTGGGGCTGCGGTGCCGGGGCCTCCAGCCTGCGGACCCGTGCCAGTATCGCGACGACGGCGTCCTCGTCGACGAACGAGAGGTCGATGCCCGCGCTGGCGTGGACCTCCCCGGCGACGGTCGCGCTCTGCTCCCACAACGGTCGCCCCTCCAGGCGGTCGGGGGCCTGCGGCGCGGGCCCGGCCAGGGCCGCCACCAGGTGCCACAGAACCCAGATGCGGAAGTCGCGGGCCCGGTAGCGCAGGGTGGAGCTGTCCTCGTACTGCAGGAACTCCTCGGCCCTGGCCGAGCGCAGCCACGTTCCCAGGGCCCGGGCGGCGCGAGTTGCCGCGGCCTCCACCTGCGCGAGGGTTCGCTGGAGCGCTGTCAGGAAGGTGGCCACCCGCCGGGCGGGGCCCCATACGGTGAGCCTGCGCTCGTCCTGCTGCCCGAAGCGGATGCCCTCGGTGAGCTCGCGGTAGGGCGTCCAGTTCGGGTTGAGCTTGAACGGGGTGTGCCAGTCCAGCCCGTGGACCTGGGCGAGGGTGACGGCGGCGCTGTGGTGCGCGCCGGCGCGGACACGGCTCGCGACGGGGAAGGCGAGCTCGGCGTCCACCCGGCCGGGCTCGGTCTCCCGGGGACGGGTGTGGGTGAAGTAGACGGGCGGTGTGGTGGTCACGGTGATCTCCTCTGTGGTGGTGTGGAGTGGCGCGCTGATCGGGCCGGGGTCCGCCGGACTCTCCCTGGCGCGGATTGCGCTGGCCGGGGCGTGGGCGGTGTCGAGCAGGCGGGCCGGCGATACTTCGCTACGGGGCCCCGGCGTGCTTGTCGGCGTCCAGGACGTAGCCCCGTCCGCCGCACCCGTTGCAGGCCTTGACATTCGCCGCGCGAGCGATGTCGATCCAGAACGCCGTCTGCTGGTGCCACGCTGCCAAGGCCTCGCCGTAGGTGGGGGCGACGACGTCTGCGGGAACCGGCAGGTACATACGCTGCTCGGCCAGAACGGGGACCTCGCGCCCGCGCTTGAGGTCCTGGCCGCGCCTGCCCCGGTCCGGCTGCCACCGCGACTTGGGGCGGTCGAACGGCACACGGATGCCCACGTACAGGCCGTCCGGCTCGCCGGCGCTGCCGTCGAAGCAGTACGCGACGTGCCGCATCGCCTGAACCTGGGCCTTCACGTGGGCGCGCAGGCCCGGAATGCGGCCGGGGAAGCAGTGCAGGTACTCCGGTCGATTGGCCAACGAGGACGGGAGCGAGGCCACCCACGGCGGGTCACCGGGTCCCGGCGGCTCGCAACCCTCCAAGACCCGAACCGGAGAGGGCAGCTCGTGCTCGGTCGGCTCCTGGTCGCGGGAGAGGGGGCTGTACAACTCGTACAGGACGTCGCGCTCCTCGCGGCTGCCCACAGCCTGGCGATCACGCCACTGCTCCGGCGTCAGTTCGCCGGGGTAGCGCTCGGAGACCGCGTCGGGTTCCCTGAGCCGGTGTCCGATGATCTCGGGCCCGGGTTGGAGCAGGGCGGTCAGGCACTGGGCCTGACGGTCGGTCGCCCACCAGTGCGATCCGGCGTTCCACCGCGTCATGGTCTGGCCGTCGGCGCGCATCTCGATGAGCTGGTGCGCCTGACCGCGTTCCGGCGGGAGATGGTAGAGCCAGCGGCCGTCGGGCAGCGCCAGCGCGTACTGCTCGAAGTCGGCGGCTGCCGTCACTGCGTCTCCTTGCCGGGCCACGTGATATTGCCGGCCGAGTCGACGGTGGCCCCGGCGTCCTGCACCCAGGCGAGGTACTCCTCGTCGCTGTAGCAGGCGGGCGATGCGTTGTGCGTGTCGTACCAGTCCATGCTCACATCTCCTTCAGGGGTCGCCTCGGGCGCCACTGCTCGGCTCCAGGGAGCGGAGAGCCCGATCTGATGACGCTTATAATGTACCATTCTGGCGACTCGAAGGGCTGTTATAAGAGACGTGCCTTTCGTTCTTCCTGCGGCCCGGAGCAGTGGCGGCGAGGTGCTGCTGTCCAGGCGGTTGCGTGCTGACGGCGACCCCCGGGCCGGGCTCATTGGCGAAAACGGTCCTCGGCGGCTGGCCGCTCCCCTACGCTCGGGTCGTGTGACCCATACACATCGTCACGCTGGAGGCGTTCTGCCGGCCGGTGTGCTCGTCGCCGACGAGAAGCTCCCCGACGGCCTGCCGTTCACAGCGCACGCCCTGACAATCACGCTGCCCGGCCTGGGCCCAGGGCCGGCCCTGCTGCTCATCCCCCAGTTCACGGCGACGATGACGGACGATGAGGGCGACACCTACAGCCCGCTGCCGTACATGCTGGACGCGGAGGGCTTCGAGCACATGGGGGAGGGGCTGCCCCTGCCGATCGGGACCCGCGGGGCGCCGGCTCAGACGCAGGGCTGGGCGCTGCGTCGCCGGCGGAACCAGGTGGAGGTCTCCCGGCGGCACAAGTCCCTGTGGCGGGGTCCGCTCGCCAGTGCCCAGGCGCAGGACACGGGCGGCGAGCTGTGGCGCCGCGCTCTCGGGCAGCAGGGCCGAGCGGTGGTACTGGTCCCGGAAACGGATCCGGGAGAGAAGCTGCCGGAGCTGGTGGCGATGTCCCTGACCGGTTCCTGGGCGGTGTTGCCAGCCAGAGGCTTCTGACCTGCGGCGGTCGGCCGCCGTGGCGGTGGACAGCGGACCGCCACCACTGACGGTGCCGCCGGCAGCTGAGACCTCCCGTGCGAGGGAACCCCTGCCGGACGTCGCGCGAGCTGTCAGCGCGCACCGGGCGGCGGCCCAACTGGCCGGGCCATCTGTCGGTCCCGCTCCTGAGGGACCGGCCCGGCGGCGGCACTGTACAAGCGGCCCAGGACCTGATCGGCCAGCAGGGAGGGAGGGCGGCGGAAGACGAGGGCCTGGTGCCCGTCGCCCGACTCGATGACCTCGAAAGCGTTGCCGTGGATCGCCGAAAGGCGTTCCAGGGCCGCGACGAGGACGCTGCGCGGAACCCTCAGCAGGCGGCCGGGCGCGCCGGGCTCGTGCGCGAGCCGGTCGACGGTCACACTGCCGGGTCGGTCGGGGCAGGTCCGGGCGGCGTAGTCCAGGCAGGCGTAGACGATCACGCCGGGCGGGGCGCTGCGCCCGGCCCAGGAGTGGGCGACCAGCACCTGGGATCCGGGCCCGGCTCCGGGGTCGCCGTCCTGGGTGTCGATCAGGTTGAGCGCGCGGAACGGGTGGTCGACCAGTTCCTCCAGGCTCTCGGGCCGGCTGCCGTTCTGCCGGGGGCCGTACATCGAGACCAGGCAGGCCACGTCCCGGTCGACCGCTGCACCCGAGGGCCGGGGCCATCCGGACTCGGCGGCGGCCAGCTGGACGCGCTCGACCAGCTGGGAGCGCGAGATCCGCGAAGCCCCGCAGTGCCCGAACAGGTAGTGCCAGGTGGGAACCCGGCAGGGGGCGGACACCAGCCAGTAGTGGAGCAGCCACAGGGTGGGCTCGAGTTCGAGGTAGGGGTCGGCGCCGCTCTCGTCGAGCAGCCAGTGGCCGCGGGCGGTGGGAGCCAGTACCCCGCGTTCGGCCGCGGGGTGGTGGTGGGACAGGCCGAACGCCTGCGACCAGAAGGCCATGGCGGCGACCATGCTGCTGCCGGTGCCCAGGAGAACCGGGGCGTCGGGGCGCGTGACGGTGGCGGGATCCTCCAGCAGGGCCTGGTGGAAGCGCAGGAGCCAGCCGTAGCGCGGTGCGTAGGTCCGATGGCGGGCGAAGCCGGCGCGCAGGCAGTCGCCGAGCGGGCCGGGCGAGGCCGGTGCGGACATGGGGGTGCCTCCGGTGGGTGCTGCCGCGTCGGCGGCGCGGATCAGGGGCGGCTCAGGGCGCGTCGGGGGGCCGGTGGCCCGCGCCGACCCGGTCCGCCCACAGGTGCCTCATCGGGGAACTCGCGACGTCGGTCGGGTGGACGGGGTGGCGCAGCCGGTGACGGCTGCGCCACCCGGGTGTCTCACCGCGCGGGCACGGGGTTGCGGCTGGTGGGGCCGGGTCCGCAGGTACGGGGTAGGGGTGCCGTGCTGCTCACGCGTGTTCGGTTCGACCGCGCAGCGCGATGATGCGCTGGTTGAGGAACACCCCGAGCGGGTGTTCGCCTCCGGTGGCGGACTCGATGATCCGTACGTCGAGTACGCCCTGCTCCTCGGCCACCGACCGGGCCTTCTCCAGCAGGGGCAGGCTGTTCCAGCCCCGTTGGGCGAGGTGTCCGATCAGGTCGACGGCGGCCTTCTGCGGCGGCGCGGCGGGTCGGATGGAGTCCGCGATGTCGGGCGCGTACTCGAACGGGGGCACCTGCGCGGGCTGGGCCTGCGGGTTGTGGGTCGGGTCGTCCGCCTCCGGGTACTCGCCCTCGCCCTCGGCGGAGACTGCCCAGGGCTGCTCCGGCTGGCCGGCGGTGGGCCAGTTCGGCGGTTCGTACGGCGGCCAGCCCTGCGACCCGTCCTGTTCGGCGGTCGGGTCGGTCGGTTGCTGGGCGGCAAGCCGGGCCCGCTGCGCCTCTTCCCTGGCGGCCCGGGCAGCGGCCTGCTCGGCCTCCTTCCGTTCGCGCTCGGCCGCCTTGACCAGGGCGATCCGGCGCTGCTCCAGCAGCGTCCCCAGGGCCATGGGGCGTCCCTGGACGGGCACTGCCGTCTGCAGAGCCTGCGCGTCCTCTGCCTGGCGGCCCAGTGCCCACAGCCCTTCCATGGTCAGGTCCGTGGCACCCAGGTGCTGGTAGGTGCGCTGCGCGAGTAGTTCCAGCAGGGTGACCGCGAGACGCCCGTCCATGTCCAGGACGGCCATGTCCAGCGCCCGGGCAGCGGCCGCCTGTGCCCACAGCTCGACCAGGGCGTCCAGGGTCAGGTCGCGGTCGCGGGCCCGATGGACCAGGGACAGGTCAAGGCCGGTCGGCTCGCCGAGCTGGGCCCAGTCCCGCAGCTGCTTGCCCAACTTCTCGCCGGGCTCCTCAATTCGGCCGGTGCCCTCTTCGATCGGGGACTTCGTGACGTCCAGGACCGCCCCGGCGTTGTCCATCGACCCGGTGAAGGTGAGGTCGTACTCCAGGCCCGCGCGCTGCTCGGCGCGCACGGGGATCCGCCGCACGACGTGGCCGCCGTTGCCGTCGTCTTCGATGACCGGCTCGACCAGCGAGTTGAGGACCAGCACTACCGCGCCCGGGTAAGCCTTCAGGGCACCGAGCAACCGGCGCTCGGAGGGCCGGTGCGCGGTCCACGCCGCTGAGGTCGTACCGCCCTTGATCTGGGTGTCGCGGTCGACCTTCTCCAGCAGGCCGCCCGGCCCGGACCAGTAGGCGGAGACCGTGTCCACGACGGCGACGTCGTGGTCGGTGCTGGCGGCCACGGCCAGGGCGGTGAACAGGTCGTCGGGGTCGAAGCGGGTCATCGTCAGGATCTGGTGCGGTACCCGGTGTGCGTACCGGTCCGCAGCGCCTCCGTTGGTGTCGATCACGGCCACGCGCTCGCCGAGGCCGCTCGCCATGAGGAGGGCGGTCAGGGTGCGGCCCGACCCGGACACGCCGTCGATGCCGATCCGCAGGTGGGAGCGGTGACGGACTGCTGGTTGGAACTGGAAACGGGTGTGCTGAACCAGGCCCTCCGCAGAAGCGGGGGCCTCAACGGCGGTAGCCATGAGGCGGGTCTCCCATATTCGTCTGTGCGGTGTCACGTTCGGGCAGGCCCGTCGGCCCTCGTGTGAGTCGGAGTCGGCTGTACGGCCGGTCGGGTGGAACGTGCCGCGGACGGGTGGTCCGGCACGGAGCGGTCCCGGTGCCGCGCAGGTGAATCATCCCTGCTCAGCACCGGGACCGAGCCCCGAATGACGCTTATAACTATACCATTATTCGAGTGTATTAATTGGGGTCAGGAGGTGCTCTTCTCCTGGTTCTCGTGCCAGCGGCGGGTCCAGAAGTTGTTGGGCCCGGCGTGCCAGAACGGCTGGCCGTTCTCCAGGTAGCCGTCCGGCCTGGGCCCTCGCTTCTCGCGGCGGTCCTCGACCTGGTTCATCCGCGCCTGCAGGGTCTCCGCCCACCAGAACGGCCGGGCGATCTCGTCGAATCCGTCCTCGGGCGGGAAGTAGTGCTTCGCGCGCAGCCCGGAGACTGTTTCCGCCTTCAGGCCCAGCAACTCTGTGGCGTGGTTCTTGTAGTAGCGCAGCGGGTTGCCTTCGCGCGGGTCGACGGTGGGCGCCACCGGACTCCATCGCCCCTTGCCCTTGATCTTCATCTCGGGGACCGGGTTGCCTTCGGCGTCCAGGTAGCCGATCGCCATCCCGAACGCCTTGACGACCTTCCAGGGGTACTGCGGGCTCTTGGCATCGGGGGGGTCGGACAGTTCGATGCCCATGGCGACGGCGACCGACCGCAGCGGGAACTCCGACTTGGAGTGGGCACTGCCGGCCGGGGCCCGATGCCACTTCTGCGCCGTCTGACGGGTCACGCCCAGGGCGCGCCCGATATCGGACAGATTGAGCAGGTCCTCGGGCTTCCAGCCCCGATGCGCGGTAGCTTCCATCGCCATCCTTGTCTCTTATAACTGGTATTAGATCGAGGTTACGTCATAAGAAATACTCCACCCCCTTCTTGGGCACCACCATTGCCGGGGAACAAACCCCACATCACACCCTCAAGCGGGCACCGCTGGACGGGGGCGTCGACGCGGACGGGGCCTGCGGCCGGGCTCGTACCGGTCCGCGAAGTACGCAAGGTGACGGCCTATCCCCAGGCCGGCCAGCGGCTGGTGCACCGACGGCCATGCGCCGCGGGCCAGTTCGCCGTAGGCGGCGCCGGCCAGCACGGTGACCTGGGCGGTGGAGACCGCCGCCTGGTGGGCCTGCCGGCTCAGGGTGTCCGCGCCGACCGTACCGGGACGCCCGGCCTTCAGGTCGTAGGCAAGAATCCGATCGTGCGGATCGAGCAGCCCGTACCGCGCCGAAAGGATCATCCAGCGGCCCCCCTCGGCGGTCATCGCCTCCGCTGCCCGGCGCGCGGCCCGGTGATAGCTCCCCGGCGCGTACATCTCCCCGGCCGAAGCCACCGCAGTCGCGTCCAGCTTTCGTCCCGAGCACGGAACCAGGACCAGCTTCTCCGGCGGCCACAGGGCCGCGGTCCGCCGACCCTCCCGCGTCACCACCCACCGACCCGGCGCCGCAACGGGCCCCGGCACCTGCCCGACCAGGCCCAGCGCCAGAAGGAACGCAAGATCCCCGGCGCTCGTGGACAGCGGAAGATCCCCGTACGGGTGCACCACCGCCGCTTTCAGCGCACTGCGCTGCGCCGCCGCTGTGACCTCGAGCGCCGAGTCGCGGAACTGGGCGATCAGGTCGAAGTGGTCCTCGTCGAAAGACCGCAGCGGCAGCGGCAGGCCGTGGTGGGCAGCGAGCGCCTGCGAAGCCACGAAGCGGTCGCGGAATCCGCGCCCGACCTCCCGGCCGGCCACGTCCTTGGCGACCAGGGAGCAACTTGCGTAGTTCGCGTGCAGCTTCACGGTCCCGCCGACGCGCTCATCCGGCTGGCCGAGGAAGGACACCTGCTCGGTGAACTCCCAAGCCGGATCCAACCGCCGGGTCAGCGCCGTGCTGGGGTAGGCCGCCGACGCCACCACTCCGTCGGGCACCGGGCAGACACCGACGAAGCCGCCCTCCTCCAGGGCGCCGGCAACCGCCTCCCACGACGGCAGCTCGCCGACGGGGCCGCGCACGATGCGGACCCGCCAGCCGTCGGTGCACACCACCAGATCCTCACCACCGGGCAACTGCGCCAGCGCGGACCGGGCACGCACCTCGTCCCAGCGCGGGCGGCTCCGGGCATCGGGCTTGACGTTGGTCAACGGAACTCCAAGGAGGTTGTTCGGAAGGGGGTGGGGGAGGGTGCGGTCGCGGGCCGGGAGCGGCAGCAACCCGGCACCGGGCTCGAACCGCCGACGGCCAGGGCCCGCGCTATGCACCTCGAGCCCGGCGTCGTCGGCCTCGCCTCCTCGACGGGGCGGCGTCCCGGCCGCTGCCGGGCAGCCTCCACGAGGCCGGAAGGATCGCCTCGATCACGTCGGTGCTGCTGACCGATCACTGCTCCGTGCGGACCGGGCAGGTGCCGGTCTCTTCGGTGGGGTGAGGAGCAGGGTGGGGCGCCAGCGAAGTGCCGGTGGCGTTGAACAGCGCCCGGGCGGCGTCCAGGAACCGGTAGCCGTTGGCGATCGGGTCCTCGCCTTCCGCGTCGCGCAGGTGCTCCACCCGGTCCGGGACCACGTCGCGCAAGTCCAGGCCGAGCAGGAGGCTCCCGTCGTCGCTGTACCGGAGCCGGTACTGCTCCCGCGGCACCCACCAGGCGTCCCAGGCGTACGCGGCGTGCCCGGGCTCGTAGCCGCCGACTTCCGCCCGCTCCCACGCCGGCGGTGCTTGTCCGTCGGCGGCAAGGTGGCGAAGGCTGAGCGGGCTGCGCCGGTGGCGGGGCATGCGGCCGTCGAGCATGGGGCAGGCCGCGTGGGAGTACGGGAAGCAGCCCTCGGGGTGGACCGCAGGCTCGGGAGTCCAGCCGTGCAGCCGGTCCTGTGGGCGGACCAGGAAGACCGCGGTGTCCTCCAGGCGCTGGGCGCAGACCTGGCAGCGCCCTTGGCGCAGCACGATCTTGCGGCGCCGGTTGTCGACGGCGCCGAACACCGCGGTGGTGGCGTGGGTGGTGTCGGGAAGTCCCGGGACGAGCGGCACCCTGCTGTGCGGGGTGATGTAAGGCACGGCCAGTCCCCCGGCTCGGGACAGGTTCTGGCAGCGCCGCGGGATCGGTGGACGGTCGGGTTCGAGTTCCATCGGGGTGCTCCTGGGGGACGACAGCGGGCCTGGTCAGTGCAGGAGGGGGCGGACGACCGCCTGCAGGGCGTCCAGCACCCGATCGCGGTCGTGCTGCGGCAGGTCGGGGGCGAACGCCAGGTGGAGGCGGACCTGGGCCTGGTCGTCCCACCAGGCGGTGCGGGTCTGTGCCTCGGCGGCCAGGCCGTCGGCGGCGATGCCAACCGCCCACGGCGTGAGGTCCGCTCCGGGTGCCAAGGTCGGCGCGGTGCCCTCAGCTGTGCTGCGGGCGCGCTCGTCCAGGATGTCGGCGCTGCGCAGTACTCCGTCGGCGGTGCGCTGGCTGGCGTCCTGGTAGACAGCTGGGTGCAGTGAGCGCAGGTGTTCGGCTTCGACGCGTTGCTGGACTGCGGTGAAGGTGGCCAGCAGGGAGTGGGCCTGGTCGTGGCGGATGGGACCGGCGGCGAGCGGGGCGACCAGGCCGTTCAAGACGGGGCGCCGGGCGGCGGCGAGGGCGAGTTGCGCCGCGTTGGCAGGTATCTGCGCGATGGGAGCGGTCATGAGGAAGGTCTCCAGGGATTGTCGGGTCGTTGCTGGGTGGGCGGGGGTGTTCAGCGGTCGCCGTGCCGGGTGTTGCGGGTGGACCGGGCAGGCGGGCCGGAGTCCGGCGGTCAGCGCTGCTCTCGACCGTTCGACCGGTTGTAGACGCCTGGCCACCGCGCACGGGGCCGGGGTGCCGCTGTGCTGCCCGCGGGTGCACCACGAAGGCGCAGGCTCGGCGGGGAGCCCGTGTCGGAGCTCCGACACGGGGTTCAGCCGCACCAGGTGCAGTGGAGCCGCTTGCGACCCGTGGCAGCGGCTTCTGGTCGCCGCCGGCCACTTTCCGGGGCGGGGTCCTTCGGCGGGGTGAAGCGGTACTCCTTCGCCGCAGGCCCGTGAGCGGGAGCCATCACGTCCCAGGCAACGATGTGCGAACCCGGCCGACGGAAGCCGACGGCCACCGTGTGCTTGTAGCGCACGAGCGTGACCTCCAGCAGCTCCGCGGACTCCGGGTCGGGGATGTCGGTGAGGTTGTACGGGTGTCGGCCACGATTGCTGGCCATCCAGGCCAGCCGGTCGCGCACCGCGTCCCCGCTGCGCAGGACCGGCGGCCCGAAGTTCCGGACCCGGTAGAAGCGCTTCACCTCGTTCGCACCCGTCGGTACGGGCGGCAGTGCGGCAGGCGCTCCCAGTCCGGGCAGGCAGTCGCGGGCGATCCGCCCGACGGTAGCCACGCAGTCGTGCTGGGTGACCACGATCCGGTCTACCCAGGGGCGACTGACGGCAGCGGCGCAGTGGGAGCGTGCGACGTCCACCGAATCGAGCTGGAGTGTGCGGTAGTCCACGAACTCGCGTCTGCCCACCGGTCGATAGCTGGTCACCGACCAGCGGCTCGGGCCCGGCTGCTCGCGCGGTGGCTGCGAAGGCGGCGAGGAGAAGTCGAAGTCGGGCACATGGCCTCCGGAGTTGGTGCGGCTGGGTGCAGGGGCGACCCGGCCAACGCAGGACGGTGCCGGGCGACCCGGCATGGCGGGGTGCACGGGAGAGGAGTCAACGGCCTCGATGTCGTCAGTCCACGTATGCGAGATCCTCGGGGGCGGTCGGCGACTTGTGCTGGCTGCCCTCCCATCGCACGAGGACCACGGCATCGCCGCTGATCGGGTCCGTTCCAAGCCCGGCGACGGTGCCCAAGCAGTGCTTCCCCCGGTGGTAGACGCCGTCGCCGGCGGCGAAGGCGGAGGTGCTCCCGGTCTCGCTGTTCGGTTGACCGGGTGTTGGCTCCCAGTCGCGGGTACGGCTGGTGGCGCGCGTCCCCGGGAGAGGGACCAGGTCGGCGGGAGCTGGAGCGTCGACGGGAAGGAAGCCCGCGCCCGTGACGGCCAGGTGCACCGAGCCCTGCGGGCCAAGGACTCGCACGACGTCGCCGACGGAGACGGACCGCAGGTCACCTGGCCAGGAGAGTCCCAGGTCATCGACCGGGGCACTGCGGCCAGGCAGCGGCTGCCGGTTCCCCAGGATGTAGGCGTCGTCGGCAGCACCCTCGGCGCTGTCTGCGCGCACGGTGAAGGCGACCTCGGCGCCGTCCTCGGCCAGGGCGATGCCAAGGGGATGACCGTTCCGGTAGCCGTCGAAGTTCGCAGCCCGACCCCTCGGGTCGGTCGCCACGTTCAGCAGCACGGTCGCACGGTAGGTGGCAGTGGTCATCGGGCGGCTCCAGGGGAAGGCGGATGGAAGGACACGTCGGCTCGGTTGCTTCGCAACCGTCCAGGCAAGCCGGTCGGCTGCGGCCGCTTCACTCCGGCTCGACCTCGTCCCGGCCGGGCACGAGGACCAGCAGGTTCTGCCGCCGAATCGGCCCGTCCCAGGCCACGCCGAGTTGGCGGATCACAGGGTTGCCGTTCCAGTGCAGGACCACGCCGACCGATCCGGCGGGGATCGCCCCGTTGGGGCACTTCACAAGCCGGACGCGGTCTCCACGGCTGAACTCTGGCTGCTCCACGGGCGCTCCCTAGCTGGTCAGCGGCCTGTCGCAGGCGAGCCGGGCGGCCATCTGCGAACGTATGACACTTATAATGTACCAAGACTAATGAGTGCAGACAAGTTATAAGCGACATGCGAGCTTGGCTCCCTGCGTTTGGGGGAATCCCACAGATGTGGATCCGCGCACGTGGCCGCGCCGCGATCGGCCCCTGGCCGCCGCAGGACTGTCGGCCGGGACGCGTCGAACTGGGTGCCGCTGGGCGGCCCGTGCGCCGGGCGGGCACGCTACGTGTCGCCCTTGGCCCAGTGAAATCGGCGGACCAACGGGACGGAGACCAGAGCGCACAGTCGCACGCCGCGGTACGTCGTGGCGCGGCCAAGGCCGCGGCACGTCATCGGGTTGAATGCAGCCCCGCCGGCTGCACGCCGCGCAGCCCGTCACGGACGCGCTCGGCGACACCCACCGCTTGAACCGCCGGTCCCCGCGCTCACCGGGACCCACCAACAGCCTGACCCGGTGTCACATGATGGCGCGAGCCGGCCCTGGGGGCATGGTTGAGCCCGCGAGGCGCATCGGGGCCCACCATCCCTCCCAGGGGCCGACCGGTGGAGAGCTCAGCCCGCTCTCACAGGCCCAAGGCGCCGCAGGCCTTCGTCACCAGGGATACCGCGACGAGAAGCGCGAGGATCGCGATCACCCGACGAGCGCTGACCGGCCTCGGACCATCCTCGAGCACGTACTCGTCGGGTGTCCCTCCGCCGTGGAAATCCCGTCGATGCTGCCGCCTCACCGCGTCCAGCCCCACGCGATCGGTGGGATACGTGGTGCGGCACGCCTCGCAGCGGTAGCTCGTCACCGCGGGACCCTCCATTTCTCAAGACGGGCGCCGCCCGACCGGGCGCACCGGAGCCGGCCGGGGCGGGCCGACCACCGAAGGCTCCCTACCCGTGAGGTAGGGAGCCGGTAGGCGACACGTAGTTCTCGCAGGTCAGGAAGGTGGTTGGCGGGGAAGTAGGCGAACAGCGTGGCCTCCTGGATCGGATAGGGGAGTGAAGTCCTGGGGAACGTCGACACGTCGTACACCGGGTCGGTTCACGCCGCCCACCTTGACGCCCCTGCTGACGTCGATGCCGCTGCTCACCAGTCGCTCCCGCAGGTCGGCCATCGTGACCGCCTGCCGGCCGGGGCGGGTGTGCAGGTCCTCCAACAGCTCTCGTAGGTGCACACCGTTCCTCTTCCCGATCATGGCGTGCACCCATTCGAACAGCGCGATCTGCCGCTCTTCCTTGGTGCGGCGCCCGCCGGGCAGGGTGCCGTCGCCGTCGCCGTCGTCGTCCCACGGATCTTCGAGCTCAGTGTCTCCCAAGTCCCATTCGAGTGCGGTGGATTCACCGTCATCGCTCAGACGGCGCTGGCGTTCCTCGGCGGCGAGGCCCACGAAGTAGGCCACCGGAACGAGCGGAACGAGGATCACGAGCACGACGACGAGCAGGTCGACGATGTAGCGAACCGCGGCCACCAAGGCGATGCACCCAACCGCCGCCGTCGCCACGACCACGTCCGCGGTGACGCGCTCGGCCTTCTTCGCCGCAGGTGTCGTCGGTTTCTCGGCACCCTGTCCGTCAGCTGTCGGTGCCGACTTGCGGGCCGCGCGCAGGGTCATCGCCTTCCGCACAAGAATCACGGTGCCGCGGTGAACGGCCTTGTGGCCGCCTCGCACGACCAGGTACGGCCGCAGGTCGGGAAGAGCGAACGCCCGCTGACGGGGCACAGGGTCCGGATCATCCGTATCTGCGTTCTGGCGCGTGAGCTCGTCGGGCTCGGGTACCCACGCGTCCTCGCCCTTCGCGAACGGCGGCTGCCCGGGCACCGGGCCGGGGCCCACCGGCGAGGCACCGGTATCGGCCCGGTCGTCGGCCGCATCGCCCTTGCGCAGGTCAACGACCATTACCGGCCCACCACCTCGATCAGTCCCGAGGACAGCACGGTGGTCGTGATGGCCCACACCCCGCCAGCCGCGGCGAAGATCGGCGGCGCGAGGATTCCCAGCACCGACGCGGGGAAGGGCCGCAGCTTCGAGCCCCAGGCGATGACGGCCAGGCACATGGCCACAGCCCCCATCCCGACCGAGGCCCCGCCCCCGAAACCCTGCTGGACAGCCTTGGCGAAACCGTCGCTCACATTGCCCGGAGCGCTCCACACCCCGCCGGCCATGGAGTACAGCTGGCCGGCGATGAAGCCGACCACGATGGCGCTGTTGTGGTTCAGCTGGATCCGGCCCCGGCCGCGGATGCCCAGGATCAGGACAACGGTCACCACCAGGGCCGCGCCGGCGGCCGTGAGACTTCCCAGGAACTGCACGCCCGACGACGGGGCTGCAAGGTTCACGTACGCGCTAGCAGTGTGCATGTGACTACCTCTCAGTTTGTGCCGTGAAGGGCGAGGACGGTGAACGCGGTGGCCAACGGGATCCGCAGCATCCAGGCGACGGCCTTCCAGACCTTCGAGGTCGGATCGGCCTTCTGCAGCCAGACCCGCAGGCGGGCGTCCACGGGCCACAGGACCATCGGAATGCCGACAGCCACCGTCCAGGTGGGCGGGAACGTGTTGAGCAGGCCCACGACGACGATGGAACTCAACAGGACCTTGACGCCGCCCCGGCCGCCCAAGACAGCACTGGTGAGGCCGATGACGAGCGTGACCCCGTCGACCGGCACCACGTACTGCGGCGCGGCGGTGATGGCGCGCTCGAACGCACCGGACATGCCGACGCCCCAACCGACACCGGCGGCGGTGCCGTTGTAGAGGATGAGCCGCCACCGAGGGCTGCTCTCCTCCCCAGGCGGTGCCTTGACGCTCTGGACAAGAAGCTGCCCCAGGCCAGCAATACGACCGCTTCCGGGTTCCTCCTCCCGGTCACCCGGCTGCTCCGTATCGGGCTCCGGGTCCTCGGAGGCGGCGCCGGCTGCTGCGGCCGGCTTGGCGAGCTCGACCGGCTCGGCGACGGGGGCCTGCGCGGGCGCCGCTTGAGGCCGGGCTGCCTGGCCGGCGTGATTGTTGGGAAGCCGCCCGGTGTTGGTGTCGAGGTCGGCGTCCTGGTGCTGGTAGAGGTCCGACCACCAGGTGTTGCGGGGCTCCTCGCCGGAGGCCTGGGCGGTGGTGGCCAGGGGAGCGGTGGGAGTCGTCGTGGCCTGAGGCTGTGGCGCAGTCGTGGTGGGGGTCGGGCCACTCGATGTCAGATCCGTTGCGCCGGACATGACGCTGATGCCTGTGGCCGGGTCACCGGAGGGCGCGGCCGCTGGGACCGGTGCGACCTCCGCGAGCACCTCGTCGATCGAGGCGAGGACGTCGTTGACGTCGACGGCTTGAGACTGATCCGTAGTCATATCGTCCTCCATCCGAAGCGGGTGATCGCCGCGATCATGCGGCTGCGGGCCGCGAGTTCATCGGGGCCGGGAAGAGTGGGATCGGCCTGCGAGCTTGCGGGCACGGCAGGAACGGGATCCTGGGGAGAGTTCTGGCCGCCAGGGACGCGCCGGCAGTCGCAGACGGGCTCTGGAGCGAAACCACGAAGTTGAGTCAGGCGAGCCCCGGAGGTGCGGGGATGAATGGTGATCGTGGCGCCCTCGTCCTCAACCTCGTGGCTGCGCCGGAACAGGGCCGCGATGCGGTGCCAGATCCTCGGGGCACCAGAGCGTGGAATGGGAGCCCCGCAGAACCGAACGTCCTCCATGTCCGAGGGGAGGGCGCCACCCTGCGGTGCCGCGCCTGCCCCTGCCAGACGGTGGCCGGATCCACCGGGGCACCCTCTGCTTTCCAACGCCGTGACTTGCAACTCTCCACAGGGCATGGCGAACCGGTAGGCGGGGCGAGAGCCCTCAAGCGGGACTTCCCGCGCGCCGAGGCGCACGCGTCGAGCGGATGAGCCAGGCGGATCCTCGCTATACACGACGCTGGGCATCCGACTTCGCCCCTTCCTTGATCGCCTTGGACAGGTACGCCTCTGATCTACCGATGCGGGCAGCGAAGTCGATCTGCCTCAGATCGGGTTCCGCTGCCTTGGCGGCGTGCCAGCTTGCGGCGGCGGCTGCCCTTTCCCGTTGGGGCCCGGTGGGCCCACGAACCGCGACATGAACGGCGGTCGGCCTGGCGGCGCGAGCCGCTCGGGGCGACCGCTGGCCGCGGCGTTGCCCGGGCGGGTTCACGGTTTCCGGTTCCTGCTCGGTGGCCTGCTGGGCGTCGGGCGGGTTCACGGTTTCCGGTTCCTGCTCGGTGGCCTGCTGGGCGTCGGGCGGGTTCACGGTTTCCGGTTCCTGCTCGGTGGCCTGCTGGATGTCGGGCGGGTTCACGGTTTCCGGTTCCTGCTCGGTGGCCTGCTGGATGTCGGGCGGGTTCACGGTTTCCGGTTCCTGCTCGGTCCTCGCAGCAAGTTGCAGAGCCGCTTCGACGTGCACCTCGAGCGACTCGGACGTGGAGGCGGGATCGGTTGGGCCGGCCGTGCTGTGGCTTCCGCTGGCAATCGGCACGCCGTAGCGAGCCAGACGCAGCGGGAGCGCCAGCTCCACCGGCGTCTTCCGGCGCCAGTTCCTCCCGTATTTCGCCTTCAAGCGTGTCCGGTAGACCAGTCTGTCGATCTCCGTCTGGAGGACCGCTTCGTAGTTCCGGAACTCGTACAGGACCATCCGACGCCACATCCGGAACGTGGTGACGGGCGCGAGCACCCAGCGGATCAACCGGATCGGTTCGATGTGCCGGTCGGCGGTGATCTCCGCGATCCGGCCCACCGCGTGCCTGGCGGCTTCGACGACCACGATGAACAACATCGGGATGGTGGCGTGCATCCCGACGCCGAGAGCGTCCCGCGCCGCTGCGCCGTTGAACACGATCGTTCCGAGCGTCAGCAGCCAGGCGCACTGGCGCAGCAGCGGAAAGGGCATCCGCAGCCAGGTCAGAACGAGGTCCAGAGCCAGCAGCACGCCGATGCCGCAGTCGACACCGATGGGGAAGACGTGGGAGAACCGGCCGAAGCCCTGGCTGTAGGCGACGGTGGAGACGGCTGCGTAGGAGCCCGCGAACCCGATGCCGGCGATCACCAGGGAGCCGACTGCGACCGCATGGATGATCCTCCGCTGCGCAGGCTGGAGGGCCACCCGGCGGCCTGGTGCGGCCGTGGCGGTGTCCGTCCTGCGTGTCGTTGCGTCAGTCATCGTGCGTCTCCGGGGCGTGGGGTGCGGGATGTCAGGTCCGGGGGCGGCGGACCGCGGACGGTCTCTGGGTTGATCGCGGGACTAAGAGCGACCGGGCCAGTCGCGGATCGCCGCGGCTGTACGGCCCGCTCGTTCGGGAACGGGTCACCTGCCGGCCTGCAGGAGCCGGTCGAGCAGTCGCGCTGCGGCGACCGCTGCCCGGGCGGCTGCCTCGGGCGCCACGGACGCCCGGATGACCGCGGAGCGCAGCGTGCGCGACCTCGCCGCGGTTGCCGACGGCTGGGGTCGGAGTAGGGCCGGTGCGGAACGCCCGACGGTGCGGTGCTGCATGGTCACTCCTCTGGTGGCTGGGCGTACTGATCCGGATCGGGCCGATGAGGCCCGGGTACGGGCTGAGGATCGGCGCTGGCGGTGGAGGCTCGGCGACCACCGGACTACACTTAAGTTGCTTAGCAACATAAGCTACACAAGCAGGAAGGTACGCGGTGATCACCGCGTCGTCAACTCGCAGTCGTCGGAGGAAGAGTGAGGGCACCGCTGTGCAGCGAATCGATGTTCGACCCAGACGACCGGCACAGTGCGTGACCGGAGAGTTCGCCCGTAGCGGGGTGACGGCTACTCTGTGGCACATGACCACGCCACAAAGCGGCGGCCGGGGGAGCGTGCAGCGGATCTTCGAGGATCTGCGCCACCGCATCGAGGCTGGCCACTACCCCACGCCGGGACGGCTCCCCAGCAAGAAGGAGCTCGCCGATGAGTTCAACGTGAGTCCGGAGACGATCCGCAAAGTCTCCGACCGGTTGAAGGACGCCGGGCTGGTCAGCGGGCAGCAGGGCGTCGGGCTCTGGATCCGGGTGCGGCGCCTGACTCCGTGGATGGCGCACACCTCCGACGGGGCAAGCCCTGCTGCGGCATGGCAGGCCGAAGTCACCGCCGCAGGTGCCGTGCCGGCCCTGGACCTGCCGGTCACCAGCGTGGAACGCGCGCCCGATCAGGTCGCCGAGCAGCTACGGCTGGACAAGGGCGCCTTCGCAGTGGTGCGGCGGACGCTGCGCCGGGTCGACGGCGAGCCGGTCCAGATCGCGGACCACTGGTTCCCCAGGGACCTGGCGATGGACTCCCTGCTCATGGAGGCGGCGCACCTTCCTTCCATCGAGGAGGCCCTTCGCTCCATCGGCCGCCCGCAGGTCAGTCACGTCGATCGTGTCTGGTCCGCGCTGGCGACCCCGGAGGAGGCCAAGCGGCTGGGAATGAAGGAGACAACCGCCACGGCGACCACCCGCCGGACCCGCGTCGGGTTCGACGGCGAGGGGCGCCCGATCAGGTTCTCGCTCGGCAGCGCCCGTGGTGACAGCGAGGTCCTGGTCTATGAACTGCCCGGTTGACCGGACCGACGGGCTCCCGCGGGAGGCCGACCGACCCGGTGCGCCGGGTACAACCGTCGGCCCGCTCGGCCGCCTGAAGGGCCACGCCCGGACCCGCGTGGGGGGGTGACCTCGGCGGGTGTTCGGCCGGGTTCGGGAACGGATCTCCCGTGGCATGCCCGCACACCGCCCCGGGCCGCTACACGATCGGCGGCCGGCCTGCGAGGGTAAGGCGGACCACCGTGCGCCAGCTCATCGGATCACGCTTCCCGTAGCCGCCGCGCAGACCCTCCGCCATCCCGCGGAACCACACCATCAGCTGCCCGGAGTGCCGCAGCCGCCACGTGCTCAGGACCGTCCACACGGCCAGGTACACCGGAACGAGCGGGGCGGGCAGCCGGCGCAGGGCGACCCAGGCCCGATTCCTGGCCACCAAGCGGTAGTACGGGGCATGCCGGGCCGGATCGGTGGCGGGGTGGTGGACCTGGACGCCTGCGGCGTACCACCCGGTGCGTCCCCGCGACCACAGCCTCCAGGCCAGGTCCACGCCCTCGTGAAACATGAAGAAGTCCGGCCACTCGCCTGCCCGTTCGAACTCGCTCCGCCGGATCAGCACGATCCCCTCGGCCATCACCGTCACCGTACCGGCGCGGGCCGCGTCCGAGGAGCGCAGGCGCGGCACCCACCGGCCCAGCGTCACCCCACTGTCCGGATCGACGATCCGCGGCTGCACATACGCCGCCTGCGGGTGAGCAGCGAACTCCGCGAGCAGGCGCACCAGCGTGTCCGGCCCCGGCAGGACGGCGTCGTTGTCGAAGAACAGCAGGTACTCGCCCGCGTCCGGCGAACCACCCAAGGCCTGCGCGCCGACGTTGCGCCCCTGGGGGATACCCAGGTTCGTCTCCAGCGCGACCGACACCGCGCCGTCGGGGACCCAGTCGGGCGTGCACCCATTGCCCACCAGGACGGTACGCAGCCGCACCCCCACCTGGCCCTGCAGCGACGCCAGGGCGGCGCGCATCTCCGGGCCCCGGTCGTTCATGGTCAGCACAACCGCGTCCACCGTCGGCAGATCCGGATCCATCGAACTCCTCAGCCGCCTTCGTACCCGCTCGGGTGACACCGACCCTACCCAACCCAGCCCAGGCCACCGCCCACCCCCCGTACGGTGCCCCCATGACCCATACACCGCCGCACGGATTCGCCTCGGTGGACACCCAGCACAATCCATCCCAATGGGTGACGGTCCTGGACCAGCTCACCGCCGAGCCGCTCTACGCCCACTACAAGCAGCGCTTGCGCGCACACCTCCACCCCGGCCCCGGCCACCTGCTCCTGGACGTCGGCGCCGGCACCGGCGACGCGGCCCGAACCCTCCAGGAGGAGCACGGTGCCCGTGTCGTCGGCATCGACCGCTCCCTGACCATGGCAGGCGAATGCCAGCGGCGCGGCCTGGACCGGGTGGTGGCCGCCGACGCTCACCACCTCCCCTTCCGTGACGCCGCCTTCGACGGAGCCTGGGCCGACCGCGTCCTGCAGCACCTGCCCGACCCGGCCGCCGCCCTGCAGGAGATGATCCGCGTCGTACGGCCCGGCGGCCGCCTCGCCCTGGCCGACCCGGACTACGACACCCAGGTCCTGGACATCACCGACCAGCACCTCGCCCGCCGCGTCCTGCGCTACCGCGCCGACCACCTCCTGCGCAACGGCACCCTCGCCCACCAGCACGCCGGGCTCATGGCAGCCCGCGCCATGAGCGACATCACCGTCGAACCCCACACCCTGATCGTGCGCGACCCCCGCGCAGCGGACAACGTGATGGGCCTGCGAACCTGGGCCCAGCACGCCGCCGAGCACGGCCACCTCACCCCCGCCGACGTCGACCGCTTCACCACCCAGCTCGACGCGGCAGTCGCCGGGCACCGCTTCCTCTACTCGGTCACCCTGTTCCTCACCGCCGGCACCGTGACCGGCCCGGGCCGGTGAGGCCGTCCCGACACGCTGTTGGCAAGACCGCAGCAGAGCCGGCGCTAGCGTGGTCGAAAACAGGGCGTCAGATACCGGAGGATCGGCCGTGATCGTAGTTGTCGTCGGCAGCAGGGGATCAGACCTGGCCTGCGCCCAGGTACAAGAGGTCCTGACAGCACTGAAGACGCTGCGCCCCGACGTCCGCTTCCGCCACCAGATCATCGTCGAAGCCGGTGACAGCGACACCTCCTCCTCCCTGTCGGCGGTCTCCCAGGCCAACGGCGGCGCCGCTTTCGCCAACGCCCAGGAGGAAGCGCTTCTGCGTGGTCGCGTCGACCTGGTGGTCCACTCGCTCAAGGACCTCCCCACCACAGCGACCCGGGGACTGACCCTGCTCCCGCCGCCCACCCGCGCGGAAGTCCGCGACGCCCTGTGCGGATCCACCCTCGCCGCCCTGCCGGCCGGAGCCCGGGTCGGTACCAGCGCCCAACGCCGGATCGCCCAGCTGCTCCGAGCCCGACCCGACGTGCAACCGGTGCCCATTCGCGGCAACGTGCCGCCGCGCCTTGCCAAGATGGAATCGCAGAACCTGGATGCCGTTCTCCTCGCGGCAGCCGGACTGCAGCGCCTGGACCTGCAGGACCGCATCGGAGAACTGCTCTCGCTGGACACCTTCTTGCCGGCCCCGGGCCAGGGGGCCCTGGGCATCCAGATCCGATCCGAGGACACCACGACCCGCGACGTCCTCGACGGCTACGGCGACGCCAAGACCTTCGCCGAGGTCCGCGCCGAACGAGGCATGCTCCACGAGCTCCACGGCGGCTGCGCGGTACCGATCGGCGCCTACGCGATCCACCGGGACGGATCGCTGCTGCTGCGCGGCCAAGTGACCTCCCTGGATGGACGGATCCAGGTCGCCGGGCAGGTAGTGGGAACCCCGGAGGAGCCGGAGAAGCTGGGCCATCAGCTGGCCCGGCAACTCCTCGACGCCGGAGCGGAGGACATCCTCGCCGCGATCCGCTGACGCTGCTGAATCCCTTCGACCATGGGGGAGCGCCAGCTCTGCCGCAGGTGGCACACCGATCGCCACTATGGCTGCCGCGCCGGGGCGCCGTCCTCACCCCAGGGCCGGTGGCGGTAGCCCCTTCGATCAGTGCTCCGACCAGACCACCGTGATGCGGTGACCGGACCGTTCCGCGATGACTCGGCCGGGTACGTGCGAGGCGGGACCCTGCGCGCGATACACCTCGATGCGGTGCCGCCCGCGATCTCGCAGCTCCGCGGACCAGAACCTGATCCGGGAGGCGACCTCCTCGGCGAAGCCCAGCCCACTGGGCCCGTGGGACACCACCGCGATCTCGTACGGCTCCCCATCACCGCCCAGACCTCGACGGTTGGCGAGATACCCCAGATCCGCACCGCGTTGGAAGCCGGGCCCACCCCATCCGAGCAGCGGCTGGAGCGTCTTCGCGGCGGCTCCGGCCGTCACATTGATCTTGGTGAACCCGGGAACAGCGGAGTCGGCCATCAGCCGGAGGTGAAGGTCCTCCCATCCGGGGCCGTCATCGACGACCACACCGGTCCACACCACCTCGCGCGGCACCGCCAGCGCCTGGTCGAGTATGCCCGGGTCCACCGCACGCTCGTCCTCCAGCACCAGGGTCACCGCGCCGTCGCTACTGGAGACTCTGCGGACCGGCCGGGCCCCAGGACCGGTCACCGGGACGAAGCCGCACGTCTCGACCGACCGGCTGACCCAATGGTCACCCGACCGCTCCAGAGCCACTGACATCGGCCACGGAAGCCGCAAGGGCACGACCAGACGCCCTCCGGGTGCGAGCTGCGCCAACCATTCCTCGGCGATGTCGAACGCGCCGGCCGTGATGACGATGCGATCGAACGGCGCCCGGTCCGGCGCTCCGGCACGCCCGTCGCCGCAGCGCACCAGGACATGCCCGAACCCGGCGGCCTCCAGCAGCCGCCGGGCGCGGTCTGCGATCTCCCGGTCGATCTCCACGGTCGTCACCTGCCCGCTGGAGCCAACGAGTTCAGCTACCACGGCAGCGTTGTAGCCGACCGATCCGACCTCGAGCACCTGGTCCCCAGGGCGGACTTCCAACTGCTCCAGCATCGCCGCGACGACTACCGGGGCGGAGGCAGAACTGACGGTGTTCCCCTGGGCATCGGACTTGAGCCTGACAGCATGATAGGGATCATGCGCTTGCTCGGCCGTCGCCTCCGGGACGAACGGGTGCCGCGGCGTTCGACGCATCGCCTCAACAAAGCCCGGAGTGCGGAGGACCTTGTGCCGCTGAAGAACGTCGACCATCTGCGAGCGCAGGTGGAGATCGGAGGCGGAGGCGGCCACGACGGAGTCCATGCGGGAAGTCTCCCAGCCCGGCATGCCACGGGAGGCACGAACCGTACCGCCGACACGAGGACAGAGTCCGCACCTCTGCCGCCCGCCCCGCCCCGGACCCGGGCTCACGCCCGCAGACTCTCGGAGGCCACAGCCGCGCGGCTCCCCGTACAGCTGACAGGCCCCTCGCGGAGACCTTCGCTGAAAGCCACAGCCCGGTAGGCACAGCACCCGTCAGAACACGCATCGCTCTGCGGATGAGAGGGAGGCCATGGCCAAGCCGGTGGCGAAGACCGCCCTCAGGAACAGCAGGGCGGAAGGGTCACGAGGCCAGGACCGACGGCACCCCGCCCCTCGCCTGGCGAGGGGGTTGGGAGGTGCCTGCGGGCACCGCCGTCCTCGCGGTCCTCTGCTACTTCCGCTTGCGCTTCGAGGTTCGCCGCGGTTGTTGCCGCACCACATTGCTGCGGTCGGGGCGCGGCGCCCCGGTCGAGGGTGTGGCGCCTCCCACGATCACGGACAGCCGCTCACGCAGGGCGCTGGCCTGGGCAGCGGAGGTGACGTCCGCCGGGGCCTCCAGCAGATGTTGCTTGAGGACAGCGAGGACGTCGATCTCCCATACGGCCCGCTCGAACGCTCCCTTGGCCAGAGGGCTCTGCTCGGGGGCGTAGAGCTGATCGAGGAACGCCAGCGCTTCCTCGTCCCTGATCTCCGTGATCATTTCACGGTCGGGGATGAGCAGGGCTCTCGCTTCGCTCTCCTTGATCTCGCTGATCAGGGCGAGGCGGGCGGCCTCCCGCGAGCGGTAGACCCTCGGATGACACGCCAGCCAACCGGCAGTGGCCGCGAAGGCCAGCAGTCCGGCCGGGCCATGAACAGTAGCGGGCGCGAACTCGGCACCGCCTGCGCGGTCGCCCTTCATGGACCGCAGCACCTTCTGTGCGGCACCGCGGTGCTCGGCGGGCGCGTACCGGGCGACCAGGTCGGCCGCACCCTCAGACGCCTCCTTGTCGGTAATGAAGGCACCGTGCAGTTCGGCCCGATAGAAGTAGGCATTGGCCTTGGCCATTACCTGCTCGCAGGGGAACTGGAAGCGCGGGAGCGAGTAGGGGAGCCGTCCAGGGTCGTCGTCCCACGATTGGATCCGGGCCAGGACCGCGGCGAGCGCAGGCCGCTCACCGTCGATGAACGCCAGCACGGCACGCAGGGCCAGGGCGTACATCCGGCCGGTCCGCTCCACCATCTGCGGCGGCAGATGCTCCATCAAACCCGCCACGGTGGCGCGCACCTCCTCCTGCTCGCTGCTCAACACCACCGTGCTGGTGCGCTCGGCGACCCGGTCCGCCCTGCGGGAGGGCAGGCTGCGGGTCGTGCCGATCATCGCGGCCATCTCGAGCAGGAGCGAGGTCTGCTGATCGAGCGTCCGCTCGTCGAACGTGCGCTGCACGCGGCGCATCTGCTTGGGGACACCGCCGTGCACAGCTTCGACAGCATCATGCGGCAGCCCGGAGACGGGAAGATCGTTCGCGCCGGCCGGCACCTTGAAGTGGCTGAGGTAGCGGGGCGACATCATGGAGGCGGCCACCCGGGCCCACAGTTGCCACAGCTCGGCGCCGCACCCTTCCGTCTCCACGAGGCGCCTGATGCGCTCCAACACGGCTTCTCCGGCCTGGGCGTCCGTCATCACGCAGATCGTCCATGCCGCGCTACTGACCCAGGAGGCGTCGGCCTGCTCGGCGAGGCGAGCGTGATTGCCGTCCTCCTCCAGGAGCTCGTCCAGACCGCCCGCTTGGCGCAGGTACCCCGCGACCACCGGTGCCCAACTGGCCAGCAGGGACGCCCGCTCGAACTCCGTCAGAGCTGAGGCCCAGCGGGTGCATGCGGTCTGCAGCTCCTGCGGTCCGGCGGCAACAGCGCTGCCGGCCAACTCCTGGACCGCTCGCGGGCCCCCGGGGTCGGCGTCGAAGGCGGCGAGCAGGCCCGAGCAGTCACCGGTCGCCGCCGTCGTGATCTGCATCCACGCGGCCAGGAGCTGCGCCGTCCCGGCCGCATCGTGGGCCACACCGCCCTCGGCCAGCAACGCAGCCGAAGACCATGCCTCCAGCGAGTGGATCACGGTGTCGGTCAGCTGACGCGCGTCGCCGTACTGGGCAAGTCGAAGCAACATAAGCGGTTGTCGTTCCCCCGGGAGTGGTTCCACGGCCGGTCCATCGGATGGCCGCGGATCGGACGGTGCGACGGGGCTGCCGCACCAGGCTTGATTCCCTGCTGCCAGGGAATCCATACGCGCCGCCGTTGCCCTGTCCACCATCGGTGAGACGCTCCGACCTGACTGACGAGCGCGGGGAGCTCGCGTCGAGAGCGGAAGGCAGACTGAAAATCATGACAGTGACGGCTCACCGCAGCCTCCCACAGGGCCGACGCCGGCGGGCAGGGTACCCATGCACTCGAGTCACTCGGGGCACGCGCACCCCGCTTCCGCGTCGGGGCGGCTGCCTCGGGCGAAATGCGCACAGCGTTCCCTGGCCGTTCCCGTTCCCACACGCAGGAGCTTGCAGGTCCCCTAGCCTGGCGGTGATCGCGGCCGACCACGGACGGACACTGGAGAGGAACCCGCCGATGGACAACGACAATGCGCGGAAGACGCAGAACAGCCAGACCGGGCGGGCCGTGCAGAGCCGCAGCCCGTACGGCACCGGACAGGACGCGGACCAGGACCAGGACAGGCTTCAGATCGACACCTCCGGCTTGGAGCCCGCCGCCGTACTCGTCGCGCTCTACCGGTACGCGACGATCGGCGGCGTCCTGTGGCAGAACGGTCTGCCAGTAGCGCACGTCACCGAACTGACAGTCCAGGAAGCCCGCGATCTCTTCGCCGACGCCGCCGAGAGCCCGGACAACGGACCCCTGCAGGCAGTCAGCAGCGACGGGTGGTGGGTCGACTACCTCAAGGGCGTCCCGATCAAGTCGACCTTCTACCCCGACACCGTCGACGCCACCGGCTTCGACAGGGAGTACAAAGCGGGAAACGCGAGAGCGGCCATCGAGCAACTGAAGGCCGGCGTGTACGAGTAGCCCTGGAGCAGACCCACCGCACCGGTGCCCTTGGCCTCATCCGGATGACCGCTCTTGGAGGTGCCCCGGGAGGCGTGGGCCAAGATCCGTACAGTCGGCTTCCCCGCAGATGCTGCGATCCTGGCCGCTCCGGGGGAGCTGCGGTCAGTGTTCGGAAGGCGCCCCGGGGCAGCTGACCGCCCTGGCGACTGCCGGCGCGAGTCCCTGCGGGCGCTCGTGGATGGGAAGCGGGTCGACCAGGATCGTGCGGATGCCCAGAACCTGGCCGCCGACATCCGCCACTGGGCTGTCGCCGACCATCAGCGTCTTTTCAGGGTCCACCCCGATCCGACGGCAAGCGATCTCGAAAAGCCGTGGATCCGGCTTGCGCACCCCCGCCTCGTAGGAGAAGACGCAGTCGTCCAAGAGGTCGAGCAGCCCGGCACCGGACAGGACGGGCCGTAGATCCCAACCGATGTTGCTGACGACACAGGTCCGCAGTCCGGCCTCACGCAGCAGTCCCAGGGCTGAGACCGCGTCAGGGTAAGGCAACCACGATGAAGGACGCATGTGCCACTCGTAGAGTGCGTCGGCGGCTTTCGGCCAGGGCAGCCCACCGCAGGCGTCGATCAGTCCGAGGTAGACCTCCCGGTGAACATCCGGGGCGAGAGAGCGATGCCACCAGGCCGCCAGACGAGCACCCGTCAGGTCAGCCGGCCGACGTCCGCCCGGCAGGCGGGCACTGTGTGCTGCCCGGCGCGCCCAGGCGTGCCGTTCCGACTCCGGCACGTCGAGGCCCGCCTCGGCTAGCGACTCGTTCACCCACTGCTCGGCGCCGGCCAGGACCTCCAGCGTGCCCGCGAAGTCCAACAGCACGCCCTCGAAGCTCAGTTCCATGGCCATGACGGGATCGTAGGTCTGTGCGGAGTATCGCGGGGCAGATCGGCAGCAGCCGGCCAAGACCCGGATCCAGCGTCGCGGAGACCTGTGCTGCAGCACGCGCTCTGGCGCCCGCCACCGCGATGCGGCAGGCTGTCGCCCATGGTTGAGGGGATCCTGCTGTTCGCGGCCTGCGCTGTAGCCCTGTTCGCCCTGGTCCGCCGCTTCGGCTATCCGCGACGGCTCGATGACCAAACCCTGAGGCTGATGCTGGCCGCTGCCTGTCTGCTCGGCGCCGCAGCCGGCGTTATCGCCGGATCGGCCCGGATGGCCTCACCGCCGACCTGTGCGTTCATCTACCTGATCTTCATCTGGTTCCTGTGTCGCGGCGGCGACCCGGTCGGCCTTGCCCACCGACTCCTTCGCCTCAGGCCCGAGCAGCGGACGGTCTCGCTGACCAAGAAGCCCTGAGCGGTGCGGATGCCTGTCGGCAGGGACCGCACACCGAGCCCCGACCCCTCATGAAGCGCACCCACCTGAGAACCGGTCCTGAGTCCAGGCATCCCTGCCGTGCTGTCCGGCGCCCGTTCCCAGAAGCATCCGGATCAAGCGGTTCTGCCGCCGCCCTCCAACGGCCGCACCGGAGCGGTCAGATTCAGTTGCCCAGAACCGACCAGGCACACTCCGCCGCCGACACGAATCGAGCGGATCTCGTTATGTGTCGCCGCCGCCTCGGCGTACAGAATGGAGGGCCTGCCCACAGCCTCGCCCTGGCTGAGTGTGATCTGCGCACCGGAGGCGAGGAGCTGATGGCGCGCCAAGTGCGCGGCGAGCGGAACGGCCGCAGACCCGCACGCGGGATCCTCGGGCAGCCTGTCGTAGGGCGAGAACATCCGCGTGACCGCCGTCCTGTCACCGGTCAGCGCGAACACATTGATCCGAGCTCGACCAGGGCCGGCTGCCCGGCCGAGTGCTGGGAAGTCTGTCAGGATCGCGCGGACCGCCTCGGGAGACTCAGCCATCACGAACAAGTGGGGGATGCCGGCGTCGTACAGCATGGGGAGCACGCTGGACGGCAGTCCCAGGACAGCAAGGAGTTCCTTGGCCTGGTCCCCCGGGGCGAGGGACGTTCTCGGCAGCGGCTGATCCATCCACGCGGTGAACCGGCTCTCGGCCCGGCGCCGGATGGACACCGGCACGATGCCGACGTTCGTCTCGATCCGCAGAGCGGCCGCCCTGGCGGCCGAGGCCGGCGTCCATCGAATGGCCCTGCTCAAACGGCACGCCGGCCTCAAGAACGAGTTCTACGAACGCGTCCGTACGGAAACGGCCCAGACCCCGGAAGCCGAACAGCGGCTGAGGCAAACCGTGGTGGAGCTGAAGAAGACCGTCGCCAACCAGAGGAAGGAGATCCTGGAACTGCGCGAGGCGCTCTGCCAGCTCACCCTCGCGAGCGCGGTCCTCCTCGTACAGCAACCCGCCCCGGTGCAGTCTTCGGAGCCTTCAGAGAACATCGTTCCGATCCGACCGCCCAAGCCCTGAGACCTGCACGTCCGAAGTTGCCTCCCCGGGGCACCCGATCGGGGGAGCTCTTGGGAGGCGAGAGGATTGACAAGTGATCAGGCAGCCATCCCGAGGTCCTTGTGGGTGCGGTGGAGAAAGTCGCGGACGGCGGGTTCGCGACGCCAGGGGGCCAGGGCGGTATTGAACTCACGGACGTAGTCCAGGGCGCGGGTGGACTTGACGGCGGCGAGGATGTCGACGGCCTGGTTGCCGAGCTTCAACCCGTGGTCCAGATCCTTGGCTTGCAGATGGGCGGCGCCGACGATGGCCAGGCGCATGCCCACCGAGCGGGTGAAGACGCCGGGGGCCATGGCGGTGGCCTGCGCGTTCCAGGCCAGGGCGGCTTTGGGGTTCTTCAGGTCGCGGAAGACCTCGGCGGCGTCGGCGGACAGCCGGGCGTGGTTGTAGAAGTCAATCCATCCGGGTTCCTCACTGCCGGGCCGGGCCTGGCCAAGGAGGGTCTCGGAGGCGGCCAGGGCCTTGGAGGCGGCGCGCGGGTTGCCGTCGCGGGCGTGGGCGCGGGCCTCGATGAGCTTGGTGAACGCCAGCACCCGGGGGGCGGCGGTGTCCTTGGCCCGCTCGAAGGCGCCCTGGGTCATGTCGATGGCCTCGCCGGCGAAGCCCCGCAGCAGGGCCTGCATCGCCATGGTGGTCAGGACATAGCAGCCGAGCTGGACATCCCCGCCGGCCCGCGCGAGGCGGAGGGCCTGGATGAAGTGGCGTTGGGCGGCGTCGTGCTGGCCGACGTCGAACGCGGTCCAGCCGGCCAGGCGGGAGAGCTCGGAGGTGACGGAGAACAGCTCGCGGCCGATGTCGTCGCTGAAGCTGCCGCCCAGCAGCGGGGCCGCGCGTTTCCGCAGGCAGTCGGTGACGGAGCTGGCCTTCCAGTTCCCGCCGCCGTATTTCGAGTCCCAGTGCCGCGCGTGGTCAGCGGCCGAGCGCAGTTCGTCCAGGTCGGTGCGGCCGACCCGTAATCCGCCGCGGTGGTCGGCGGTGGTGTCGGCGGGACTGACCAGCCAGCGGGTCACCGGCGTGGTGAACGCGGTGATGGCGAAGGTGGATCCGGTCAGGAAGTCGCGGCGGTTCACGGAACTCCAGAGCGAGGTGGCGACGCGCACGGCGTCAGCGGGGTCTCGCGGGAAATCCAACCCCACTGAGGCGTCCGGTGTCTCGCTCTCGCTCATACCGATCTCGGAACAGTCCACCGGTCGGCCCAGCCGTTCACCGATGGTCTGCGCGATCAGCTTGGGCACCGGCCACTTGGGGGTCATACCGCGCTGGCGCCAGTTGCCGACCGAGGTATGCGAGTAGTCGGCGTCCAAGCCGGCCGCCCGCGCGAGCTGGTTCACGCGGTGGGCCAGCGCGTTTCTGCTGGCCCCGCGGGCTTCGCATGCCTCGACGAGCCTGGTCAGGTCTAGGTTCGGCGGCTTCTTGCGGCGGGCGGTCGACGCCACAATGTCCCCCTCAAGCTGGTTGTTCTCGCAGCGAGTTACCGAGGGTATTGCCTCCGCAGCGGCGCGTGAACCGCCTTCACAAGCTGCAAGCCCCCTTGCAAGCCCTGCCCGCACGATCGCCGGCACGGTTCCCTGAAGGTCCAGGTCGTGTCCGGGACGGCACCCTCCTCCCGGACACGGCCGCTGACCTTCACACTTGGGGGTGAACCAGATGTGCGGAATCGCAGGACTGGCCGGACCGGACGCAACCCGTCACGAGGCCACCGTCGCCGCCATGGGACGCGCACAGCACCACCGGGGACCTGACGGCACCGCCCACGCCCGCGCCGCCGACGGGCGGGCAGTGCTGGCGATGAACACCCTGCGGATCGTCTCGCAGACCGTGACGCCGGGGCCCTACTGCGACTCGGTCACCGGGCTGCTGGTCACCTTCAACGGCGAGATCTACAACTACCTGCAGCTGGCGAAGGCATGGGGCATCGAGCTGGCGGCCGGGGAGAGCGACGCGCACCTGCTGCTGCGGGCCTGGGCCAAGATCGGCCCCTCCTGCCTGGAAGGGCTGGACGGGATGTTCGCCCTGGCCGTCCATGATCCGCGCACCGGGACCCTGTTCCTGGCGCGGGACCGACTCGGCGAGAAGCCGCTCTACTGGCGCCTGGACGGCGGCCGGCTCGCGTTCGCCTCCGAGGTCAGCACCCTGACCGGCTACGGGTCCGCGCCGGTGGTGATGCGCCCGGAGATGACCGCGATCGAGACCTGCACCGGCGTCGACACACCCTTCCAGGGCATCCAGCTGCTGGCCCCGGCGACCCTGCTGACGTTCGACGTCGCGACGGGGTCGATCGACCAGCGCCTCTGGTGGGACCTGGCCGCCGGCACTGCGCTGGACAGCGCGGACTACCGGCCGGCGCTGGCGAAGTTCTCCGTCGCCCTGGCCGAGCACCTGCCGCTGCGAGCCCCCGGCGTCGACTTCGCGCTCCTGCTGTCGGGCGGCCTTGACTCGGCGATGCTGGCCTACGTGATGCGTCCTCAGGTCTGCGTCACCGTCCGCTACCCCGGCCAGGACCGCCTGGACGAGTCCGCCGTCGCGGCGCTGGTCGCCAAGGACATCGGCGCGGAACTCGTGGTCGTCGAGCCCACGGCGGCCGACTTCCGGGCCGAGCTGCCGGCGATCATGTCGGCCCTGGACTACCCGATGGGCAACGCGTCCACGTTCTCCGAGCACATGGCCTACAAGAAGGTCGCCGAACTGGGCCTGCGGGTCGTGGTCGGCGGCCTGGGGCCGGACGAGCTGCTGATGGGCTACGTCCGCCATGCGCTGGTGCTGTTCGGCCCGGAGGCGGTGCTAGCCGCCGGGCTGGAGTCCTACCGGCCGCTGGCAGCCAAGCTGATCCGGGCCGCCGGACGGCCGCTGGACCCGGTAGAGGCGATCACCCGGCTGATCCTGCGCGGCCCCGACACCGACGGGCAGGTCCGCTGCCTGGTCGCCGGCGCCCTCGCCCGGGCGGGCGGGGACCTGGCCCGCGGGCTGACCCTGGCGGACCTGGCCACCTCCTGGCGTCCGCTGGTGCTGACCAGCGACAAGCTCGCGGCCGCGTTCGGCCTGGAACGCCGATCCCCCTACCTGGCCCGCGAGATCGTCGAACTCGCCTACCGGCTCCCGACCGCCCACAAGATCACCGATCCGGCGGCGGGCAAGCGGATCCTGCGCGACACCGCCCGCACCCTCGGCCTTCCCCCCGAGGTCTGGGCGGCCCGCGACAAGCTCGGCTTCGCCTCCCCGGTCCCAGCCTGGCTCGGCGGCGAGTTCAAGGACTGGGCCGACCAGCAGATCACCCGGGCACTGACCGCCCGCCCCGACCCGGTGCGGCCCCTGTTGCAAGCAGGGCTCGCCCAGGGCGGGCGGTTCGACCGGAGCCGGATGCTCGCGGTGATGGCAGCCGCCTCCTTTTCCCCCGAACCGGTGAGGGCAGCCGCATGACCACCACGCGGGCCTCTACGTTGGGCCGGTGCACGAGTACCCAGCCACTTCAGCCCCTGCCAGCACCTCGCGGAACCAATCCGCAGGTTCAGGCACTTCGGACACTGCCCCGGCGCGCTGGCCGCGCCCTCAGGGAGCGGTCGCGATCATCACCAATGGTAGCGGCGAGCTGCTGCTGCACCTGCGCGACGACATCGAGGGCATCGCCTGGCCGGGCCACTGGTCCCTGCTCGGCGGCGGCTGCGACCCCGGCGAGGGGACCGCCGAGGCCATCACCCGCGAGCTCGAGGAGGAAGCCGGCCTGGAGGTCGACTGCCTTCGCCGCCTGTTCGAGACCGTCGACCAGGACGGCTCCGGGCAGCTGATCACGTTCTTCTCCGCCCACTGGGACGGCGACGAACAGGCACTGCCGCTGACGGAGGGCGTCAAGCTGCAGTTCTTCGCCCCCGACCACCTGCCCGCCCTGACTATCCCGCCGTACATCCGCGACGGCATCCACCGCCACCTGCGCACCCGGCACACCTGACCGCCCCGTCCTCGGGGAGAGGGAAGCCAGCAGGCCGGACCACCCCTTCGGAAGGAAACACGCACGTGAAGCTCACCGTCGTCGGCTGCGGCTACCTGGGCGCCACCCACGCCGCCTGCATGGCCGAGCTCGGCCACGAGGTCCTGGGCATGGACACCGACCTCGACAAGGTCAACTCCCTCCAGGACGGCCGGGCCCCCTTCTTCGAACAGGGCCTGGACGACCTGCTGGCCAAACACACCGCATCGGGCCGGCTGCAGTTCACCGCCTCCTACGCCGAGGCCGCCGACTACGCCGACGTCCACTTCATCGGCGTCGGCACCCCGCAGATGCCCGGCGAGAACGCCTACGACCTGACAGCCCTGTTCACCGCAGTGCGCCGCCTGGTCGGCCGCATCGACCGCCCCACCCTGATCGTCGGCAAGTCCACCGTCCCCGTCGGCACCTCCAACCGCCTGACCGACCTGATCCACGAACACGCCCCCACCCCCGAGCTGGTCAAGCTGGCCTGGAACCCCGAGTTCCTGCGCGAGTCCCACGCCATCGACGACACCCTGCGGCCCGACCGCCTCGTCTTCGGGTTCCAGGACGGCGACACCACCAGCCCCGCAATCCTCACCGAGGTCTACCAGCAGCTGCTGGACGCCAAAGTCCCGCTGATCAGCACCGACATGGCCACCGCCGAGCTGGCGAAGTCCGCCGCGAACGCCTTCCTCGCCACGAAGATCTCCTTCATCAACGCCATGGCCGAGGTCTGCGAAGCCTCCGGAGCCGACGTCCACCAGCTCGCCGAGGCGCTGCGGATGGACCCGCGGGTCGGCCCCGGCGGCATGCGCCCGGGCCTCGGGTTCGGTGGCGGCTGCCTGCCCAAGGACATCCGCGGCTTCATGGCCCGCGCTGGCGAACTGGGTGCCGACCAGGCGCTGACCTTCCTGCGCGAGGTCGACGCGATCAACAAGCGCCGCCGCACCCGCATGGTCGACCTCGCCCGCGAGGAGTGCGACAGCACCCTGCGCGGCAAGCGCATCACCGTCTGGGGCGCCGCGTTCAAGCCCGGCACCGACGACATCCGCGACTCGCCCGCCCTCGACGTCGCCGAACACCTGTTCCGACTGGGCGCGGACGTCACCGTCCACGACTTCCAGGCCCTGGACAACGCCGTCAAGGCCCACCCGCAGCTGACCTACGTCCCCGATCCGGTCGAGGCTTGCGAGGGCGCGGACCTGCTGCTGCACCTGACCGAGTGTCCCCAGTACGCCTCCATCGACCCCGCCGCCCTGACCGCTCGGGTGAACGCCGCTTGCGTCCTGGACGGCCGCGACGGCCTGGACCCCGCCCAGTGGCGCGAGGCCGGCTGGACCTACCGCGCCCTGGGACGCCCCTGAACGACCCCACAGTCTCCCTCCCGGGGCCTCGCCGAGGCCCCGGGAGGGCAGCGCGACCGGCTCCACGGAGGGTGCACCAGCGGTGGAGCCGCTGACCGTCCATGCGAGAGGCAGCAACCCGTGACCGCACAGATGGAACGCACCCGCTCCCAGGAGCTCGTCTCCGAGGAACTGTTCACCAGCATCGTCGACCAGGTCGCCCGCGACTCCGGCGTCGAGCACGACCGCGCCGTCCGCCAGGTCGGCGAAGCCCTGAAGTACTTGCAGCTGGTCGCCGACAACCCCGGTGCCGGCTACGCGGTCTCGCCCGAGGTCGACCACGGCTGGCACGGCTTCATCCTCCACACCCGCGCCTACCAGCAGTTCTGCAAGGAACTGACCAGCGGATCCTTCATCCACCACGACCCCACCCCCAACTACGGCACCCCCAAGAAGGTCGGCGAGACCGTCGCGGCCATGTGCGCCTCGGGCATGCGCGTCGACCACGAGATCTGGGACGGAACCTCGTCCTGCTCGTGCTGCAAGCCCGCCACCCCCTGCAGCAGCAGCATCGCCTGAGCACTGGCCCGAGCAATGCCGGATAGGTCAGCGGGTCGGTCCGCGCCTGGACCGACCCGTGTGACTCGTGAGATATCCGGTGGTTGAGCACTCGGTTTGGCGGACGACGTGCTCAGCGCCCGGGGCACCACAATGTCGAGACTCTCAGCCGCCCCGCCCCGGCCGCCCAGCAGCCGAACAGCGCAAACCCGCAGCCGTCTACGGGCGTGAGTAGTTCCGGTACAGGAATTCACGATGAGAAGGATCATGGTCCGGACCGGCCAGGACACCGACTGCCATCGTCACCCCAATGCCGCGCCGGTCGTTGCAAGGACGAACCCCTGCGCTGCGTATGGCGCCCCGAACGAAGGACACCTTGTGGATGTAGAAGGACATCTTGTAGATGTAGAGCAGTGGAACCGGCTCTACCCGGTCGGCACAACGGTTGCGGCCTATCCTGGCGCACGCCACGAGGACCCTGCCTACCGCTGCGGCGGTGTCCGGCTCGACACTCGTACCCGGGCCAGGGCCTGGCAGGCCCACGGCCGCGCGGTGGTCATGGTTGAAGGGCACTCCGCGTGGATCGCTCTGAGCCACGTCGACCCTGAGACCATGCTCTCCACCGACGACCCCGCGATCACCGTGTCTGTTGCTTGAGCGCTTCGTAGCGTGCTCGGGCCTTGATGAACTCGGCGTCGGTGCCGCCGGCGTCTGGGTGGGCCGCGGCCATTGCCGCCTTCGCCTCCTTGAGCGAGGCCGCTGGTTCCGGTGGGCGGATGCCGGAACTCAGTGAGGGCTCTTCGGCGTAGAGGTGGAACTCGGGTGACCACCAGCCGGCGGAGCGGTTGTAGACCTCTCCGTCCGATTCGAGCTGCTGGCGGTCGACGTAGCCCAGCAGCGGCGCGCTCTCCCCGACGGCTTCGCGGCGCACGTAGTAGATCCGCTTCGCGGTGGTCTTCGCGATGCGGAACGCGACGATCTTCTGCGGCTGGTCGCTGTTGTCGTCGCAGCCGCGGTGAAACACCCCGTAGAGGTAGCGGACCACCCCGGCCCCGGTGCCCGAGCCGGAGGTGAGCTTGCGCTTGGCGGTGTTGACCTCCTTGAGTAGGTCGGTCGCCAGGCTGTGCCGGCAGTAGACGTCGGCAGGCTCGCCGGAGGTCAGCTCGTCGGCGGCTTTCCGGGCCCGGTCCAGGGCGGAGACCTCGGTGTCGGCCCAGTCGTACCGCCGCTCACCGTCGATCTGGGACGCCGCCCAGAACCAGCGGTGCCCGCTGCGGCACCGGCCCCAGAAGACCAGCGCTCTCTCGGCGGTGGGCGAGGTGGTCACGCGCCCTCACCCCGGGGAACCAGGCGTAGGTGGGGACCATCGCCGGGTTCGGGGGCGATGAGCTCGCTGGCGAGGTGCTGGGCCATCGCCATCTTCGGCAGCTTGAACTGCCCGGCGATGGCAAGCAGTTCCTGGACCAGGCGCTCGTCCTGCCGGGGATCTCCTGGCCTGGGTAGTTGGCCCGTTCCAGCAACTGCTCGACGAACGTCTGCAGAGTGAAGTGGGCGGGTCGCCGGTCGACGGTCCCGCCGGTCGGCGTGGCGTCGGCGAGGGCCTGGGCGAGGCTGCCGTCGCGGCGGGCGGCCACCGCGAGGGCGGCCCAGGCCCGGAGCGCGTAGCCGCGCATCAGGCACAGCTCGCGGTCGCGAAGGGTCAGGAAGCGCTCGTGGACGTCCATCATGGAGGCGATGGAGGCACGGACCTCGGTGACGGCCGGGCCGTCCGCCCACATCACCTGCCAGCAGCGGCCACCGGCCCATTCCATCCCGAAGTCGGTCTTGGTGTCCTGCGAGAGCCACAGGGCGAGCTGCCGGGCCTCGGTGCTGCGGTTGCTCATCGCATGGCCTCCGATCAGTGCTGGTGGCGGGCCAGGTCGTCGGCCCGGTGCAGGGCCTGCGTGTAGTAGGAGAACTCGTCCTCGGTCAGGCGGCGCACCGCGTAGCCGGCGCACTGGCTGCACCAGCCCGAGCCGGAGTACGGCAGGTAACCCGGGTCCTGCTGGTGCAGCGGCAGGAACTCGGCCAGGGTGAGCAGTTCGTGGCTCTCGGTGGAGAACTCGTGCTGGTACTGGCAGGTGCCGTGCGATTTGCCGCGCCACTGTCCGGCGCACTGCCCGTGCGGGTCGGTGGCGTAGACCTGGAGGTCGGCGAGCGGGCCAAAACGGCTGGTTGCCCACGGGCCTGCTGGTGTAGCCGCTGGGGTTGTCCACCCAGGGGCTGCCGTCCGAGCTGGTGTGGAAGGCCCACAGTCCGAAACTGGCACCGGAGGCCAGCAGCGCGGTCACCAATGGGTCGTAGCGGTGGCTGCTGTCGATCAGGCGCACATCGCCGTCCGAACCGACCGCGGCGAACCGGGCCCGGCCGTTCTCGCTCAGGCGGCCGATCTGCTCGGCGGCCCCGGCGCGGGTGAGTCGGCGCCGGGCTTCGCGGGTTTCGTGGTCGAGTCCCTCGATCACGGGCGGCTTCCTTCCAGGTCGGCTTCGGTCACGGCCAGTCGCTCGGAGATCAGTTCGCCGCGCTGCCGGGTCTCCTCAGCAGTCAACGACTGGACCGGTCGGCGGATCACGGTCCGCACGGGCCTCGGCAGCGGGACGTCCCCGAGGTCGGTCTGGTCCTCGGCGTCGGCCAGGGCGCGGTAGACGGAGGCCAGCGAGGGGTTGCGGCCCGCGTTCTTGCCGGTCTTGATGACCAGCTTCTTCCTGATCTCGGGGACCGGGGTGCCCTTCGCCTGCAGGGCGCGGGCGAAGGTGAGCATGTCGTCGTCGAAGACCTTCGGCCGGCCGCCGTGGTTGCCGCTGGCAGCGGCGGTCTGCTGGCCCTCCAGGGTCTTCTCCCGGATGTAGTTGCGGTCCAGCTGGGCGGCGACCGCCAGGATCGCGAAGAACATCGAGCCCATGCCGTTGGGGTCGTAGACCCCGGTCAGCGGTCTAGGAGCGGGGGCGGGTGGCAGACGCGGGAAGAAGAAGTTCGCCTCCCCCGATGAGGCAGACCCCACCGCCGACCTTGACCGAGGTGATTTCGTCGAAGGTGCCTTCCGCGTTGGCGTATAGCGTGGAGGGCCTGCCGACTTGGCGGCCCTGGGACAGGGTGATCTCCTGGCCAGAGCGAACCAGGCCATGGCGGACAAGGTGGGCGGCCAGGGGCCCGGCAGCGGATCCGCAAGCGGGATCCTCGGGCACATAGTCGTAGGGTGAAAACATCCTGGTGGTGAACGAAATCCCTTCCCCGGCGAAGCAGTTGATCCTGTTCGTCCCCGCAATCTCACCCAGCAGCTGGAAATTGGGGACGATGGCCTCCACCTCGGCGATCGAGTCGGCCATCAGGTACAGGTGCGGGATCCCGGCGTTGTACACGGTCGCGGGCAGCACGCTGCGGCTGACCCCGAGCGCCTTGAGCAGCGCCTCGGTGGAATCTTCGGGAAACGGACTGATCCTTGGCAGAGGCTGATCCATCCAGGCGTCGTAGTGCCCGGAATCCTGCTGTTCCACCCGAACGGGAACCACGCCCACGTTGGTCTCCAAACGCAGCGCGCGTACCCCCGTACGGTCGTCCTGCGCGGCGAGCACACAGGCGGTGCCGAGAAGTGGGTGCCCAGCAAAATCGATTTCGGTCACACTAGACAGCAGACGTACGCGTGCGTCGCCTCCCGCGCGGGATGGCAGAACGAAAACCGTCTCGGATAGGTTCATCTCGCGCGCGATGGCCTGCATTTCGTCAATGCTGAGTGCCTCCCCGCCGCCGGTGAAGACGGCGAGCTGGTTGCCGGCCAGGGGTACCTCGGTGAAGACGTCGGCCAGTCGATAGGGAAGTCGTTGAGTCGCGTTCATCGTTGCCACGGATTCCTTCCGGGTGAGATCAGCGCCGAGGGACAAGGAGCACACTGCCAGTGTGGTGAGCGCCACGGGACGCAAGCCGGGAACTCCTAACAGCCCACGCGGCGGCCTCCGCGAGGGGCGCCGGTGTACGCCCGTCAGACTGAACACATCGACTTGACAGGGAAGGTCACGGTGGACCACATCTTGACGCGGGCGTCGCCTCCGTCCAGCGCGGGCAGCAGGAAGACGGTCTCGGAGAGGTTCATCTCCAGGGCGATGGCCTGAATCAAGTCGTCATCGGGTGCGGGCCCCTCGTCGGTCAGGAACACCGCCAACTGGTTTCCGCTCAGTACGGTTTCGGCGTCGGTGAAGACATCAGCAAGGGCGTAGGGCAGGCGCACGGAGTGCCTCCAGAGGGTCACGATCAGGACGTCAGATGGACAGTCAGCGGCCGTAGCAGGCCTCCGTCAGTACTCCGTGTCCCCGGTCACGGCGGCCGTCATGGTGGACCTCACCGCGCCGAGGTGAGCCCAGAGCGGTCGGAGTTCGTCCCACAGGCTGAGCGCGTTGCCCTCCCGCTCCCAGTGGGCCGCGTCTTCGTAGCGCAGACGGCCCTCAGCCAGGTCGTCAGTGACGTTCAATCGCCTCGCTGTGCGGGCGATCATGTCTGCTGTCGGCTCCGGCGGAGCAGCATCGTGCCAGGCGGTGAGGAGCCGCTGTGCGTGGGGCAGGAGGGGTTGCGCGCTGCCCAGCCACAGCTCGGCCAGCTCCACTATCGGCGACCCGGGTAGCCGGGCCCGCCCGCAGGGCAGCAGGTCGACTTCCAGGAGTTCGACCGTCCGAGTCAGTGCGTGGAAGCTTTCGGTGTGGAGCCGGTCCCACCAGTTCGCCCCTCGGGGGAAGCCGGCACCCTCCTGTTCGACTTCGCCCATCCGGCGAAGGAAGGTGCTGCCGAACGCAACCTCGTCGGCTGTGGGCAGCCACTGCCGGCGGTTCAGTGATCGTGCGATGTCGTTCAGCCGGTCCGCGGTGACGGTCATGAACGACACCGTAGGAGGAACGAGCAGCGTCGGGCTGAAGAACGCGCGATTCTTGTCGGCGGCCGGAGGAGCATTCCCTCCGGATCCGGCACATGGCGGAGAGTGCGTCAGCGGGAGCGGATCGGTCAACCGATCGGAGTATCCGCGCGCTTTCCTTGGATGCCCACCCTCGATGTGGGTAGTCCCGTACAGGATGAGAGGGGTGGGCCTGGTGCTGGTGCGCCGAAGGACGTTACTCGCGGGCCTGGCGGCGACGGCCGCCATCACGGCAGGCTCGGAGCTGCTGGGTGGCACTGCCGCGCGAGCAGACGACAGCCCGTTCGCCGGGTTGCTGGTGGCGCGGATCCGCAGCGCTCTACTCGGCCCCTGCGGTATCACTGCCGCTGTGCCAACCGCAGGACTGGAGGGCGAGTTCACCCGCGCCCTGGCAGACTTCGACGCCTGCCGCTACGCGGGCCTCGCGGTCCGTCTGCCCCGGCTGATCAGCGCCGGACAATCGATCACCACCGGCAGCAGGACGTCAGGCGACCTTGTACTCCTGGCCAGGACTTACCTGCTGACCACCCGAACACTGGTCAAGGTGGACGAGAACACGGGACTCGGCTGGGTGTCGGCGGAGCGTGCCCGTCAGTGTGCAGAGGCTGGCGGAGACCCGCTCCTTGCCGGCGAATCCGCACGCCAGCTGGCCGTCCTCGCGCGGAGAGCCGGACAGCACTCGGAGGCACTGTCCATCGCACTGTCCGCCGCGGACCAGCCCGATCTTCGCGCCGTTGGCCGGTCTGGAGCCGCCGCCCGCGGTCTGCTGATCCTGTCGGCGTCCTACACGCTGGCACGACAGGGCGACCGAGCCGGCATGCGGGAGCTGACAAACGAAGCCGCGGCGATCGCCCGGGAGCTCGGCGGCACGGTCCTGCTGCGCGGCCACGGCGGGTTCAGCCCGCTGACCGTGGACCTCCATCGAATCGGGGCGGAGGTACATGGCGGCGATCCGCTGGCGGCGCTCGCCGCCGCCCGGTCCATCCCCCTGGCGGCGCTGCCCAGCATCGAGCGCCGCTCCCGCGCCCTTGGCGACATCGCCATCACCTACGAGCGGCTGGGCCGCCGAAGCGATTGTCTACGCACGCTGCTGGCCGCCGAGAGACTCGCCCCTCAGGAGGCCCACACCCGGCCGGCAACCAAGGCCCTGATCTACAGCCTGCTGAGGTCCGGACCCACGTCAACGGACCTGCGGGGCCTCGCTCGACGCAGTGGCGTAATCAGCTGAGGGCCCTGGGTAGCCTGGCAGGACGGGAAGTCGACCGCAGGCGGGATGATGGCTGACGCAGTGCCCCCAAGCCCAGACCCCTGGCAGACCGGCAGGATCTGCACCAAGACGGCGGAGCGTCCGGTTCCGCAAGGGTCGGCCGACCGGCTTGACTGTCAAGACCACCCGGGCATCCAGGGGGCACTACATTCGGGGTGATCACGATGCAGGACGTCAGGTCCCGCGCGGTGGAGCAACCACGGACCCCGGAAGGTACCCGAGCTCCCGTACTCTCCGCGGGGACCGACCGGTGAGCAATCTGCATGACAGGGAAGAGCACTGCCGGGAAGAACGCCCGGCCCGTCAGGAACGAGGCCCAGTACCGGCATGACCGAGCATTCGCTGGCCGACGCAGCCGCTACCCTGCGATCCACGACCCTGACCCTCCTGCGGTCTCCACTCAGCCGGGAGTGCTGGTCCTTCGTCTACGAGCGCGGACATCGATTCACCATGCCGGCGAAGTGGGCGGCGCTGCCGCGCCATCAGCAGATCGAGCAGCTCCTGAAAGCCGAGGACCGCCGCATCGCCAGCGGCACCACGTTCGCCCTCGACAGTGCAGCGGCGCAGGCCGTCAGTGCCGTCGCCCACAACCTGGACTTGCCACTGCCCTTCAGCGCCGAGATCCTCCCCGCGCCGTCGGGCATGATCGTGGCCGCGGATCCGTTGGTCGACCTGGCCTCGGGCACCATGGTGGCCATCAGCTGGGGGCCGCCCATGGACGGGTTCGGCGCCGGGGTGCACCTGACATGGTGGGGGCACGCGAACGCCCAGGATTTCCCCGGTGCCCCGACCGGCCGGGAGGTGATCCTGATGCCCGACTTCGACATGCATCTGCCCTTCGCCCCGCTCGTCGACGCCCGGCTGTGGCATCGCGAGGTCTCCAGCGGAGCCCTGTACTCGCAGGTGCCGCTCCGCGCGGTCGTCGCCGCCTGGTACGCCCTGACCACACCCGGAATCGAAACGGTCGAGCACCGGCCGGCGGCCGTGCACGGCCGCGCCTTGGCCGCGCAGAAGGCCAAGAGCCGCGGTGTGCGGATCGCGACTGCCGCGACCACCGGGGCCGCTGAGGCAGCCATCGTGGCACGCGCCGCGGACTTCGCGGCCCAGCTCCTGACCCCGTCCCCGGACGCTGACAGCCTCACCGGCTTCAACGAGGCCACACCCACCCCGCACACCGCGCCCCACGGTGTCTTCGCGCCCGAACACGACCACCAACTCGACGCGGAGGGACGCCGAACCGCGTTCCTCTACCGGACCGGTGCCGAGCACTGGCACCGGCTAGAACAGGAGGCCGCCCAAACGTACCCGGGCATCTTCGCCCAGTTGGAGGAGCTGAGGGCGCTCGAGCACGGCCAGTGGCGTTCCTGGTGTTGGGTCCCGGGCGAGCGGGTATCGGCGTGGCTGGTCCAGGCGCACGGGGCGACCGTGCGCCGCGCGGTGTGGGACGGGCCGCGGATCGCCGCGCTGGGCGCCTGGCGCAGCGGAGGGCGACACGCCCTGCTGGCCAATCCAACAGCGGAGCCGCACGGCCCGTCGACTCCGGTCCCCGCCGGGCTGCTGGCCGCAATGCCGGCCTGCGGGCTGGGGCTGATCCTGCCGGCAGGTCAGCGAATACGCCTCGCTCTCACCTGCCTGGACGACGGCCTGGCCGGGCGACAGGATCCGGATGACTACGCGGCTGCGAGCAGCGGCCAGTTGGTCGTGGTGTCCGACGAGGGTGAGCGGGCCCGCGGGCTGCGCGAGCTGACGAAGTACTCGATCTTCCTGACCGGGCAGACCCTGCAAGGTGCGGTGAAGGCCACTCAGCAGTACTTCGACCGCGCTGCCGTCCGCAACGGGCAAGCCCCGCAACCGGCCGACGACGCGGGGTGCGCGGAGCACGCCGTCGAGATCGGCTCCTTCACCGGGCCGTTGACGGCCATCTGCGCCTCCGGCGCCGTCCCCGCGGACGTCGGGGCGCTCACGGGGCGCAAGGAACCGGCGCCCTGGCCGCCGGAGCCGAGCCTACTCGCGGAGGTGCAGCTGTGGCGGCTGGCAGGAACCAGCGCGGCATAGCCACGCTCGCGAGCCGTCGCCCCGAGACGCCCCTCTTCGTGAAGCCGTGAACGGGCTCCTGCCGGGGCTGGCCTTGGCGTAGGCTCCGACGATCTGTGGGATGCGCGAGAGGGGCGACGTGAGCACGAAGTTCGCATCGGGTGAGGAACAGTGGCGGGCTCGGCTGGGAACGCTTCGCCAGGTCGTTCGACAGGAGGTGGTAGCCAGGCAGCTCGCGGTCCACCTTCCGGACGCGCCGGCGCTGCGGGTTCTCGACGTGGGCTGCGGCCAGGGAACACAAGCTCTGTACCTCGCGCGCCGTGGCCACGAGGTGGTGGGGTTGGACTCCTCCGTCCAGCTTCTTGGAGACCTGCGCAGGGCTCTGGAGTCCGAGGCTCCCGAGGTCCGTGAGCGTGTCCGGGTGCTCCAGGGAGACATCGGGAATCTCGCGGACCTGTTCGCGCCAGCCAGCTTCGATGCCGTGCTGTGTCAAGGCGTTCTCATGTACTTCGATGATCCACGTCCGGTCCTGACAGCTATCGCGCAGGTGACTGCACCCGGCGGGATCGTGTCGCTGCTGGTGCGCAACGGCAATGCCCTGGCGATGCGGCCGGGCCTGATCGGCGACTGGGACAGCGTTGAACAGGTCTTCGGGGGAACCGCCTACCTCAACCGCATCGGGGTGAGGGCCCGCGCCGACCGCCTGGAAGACCTGACGGCAATGCTCACGGAGGAAGGCCTTCCGGTGCGTGAATGGTACGGCGTTCGGGTCTTCACCGACGCCGCCCCCTCCGAGGCACCGGTACCTCACGAAGAGGAACTGAGCCGATTGCTGGCGTTCGAGGAGCAGGCCGGACGCACTGAGCCGTACCGCCGCGTGGGCGCCCTTCTGCATCTGATCGCCGTACGGCAGGACGGTGGAATGCCGAGCTGCTGAGGTCAGCCAGCACTGGCCTGATGGATGATCAACCCGGTCCGCGCTGCCGAAGATCACCTCGGCGAGCCTCGACACCTCCACGCCCTGCGCAGCGAACCGGAGTCGGTCAGGCGGAGGGCGATGCCAGGCCCCAGAAGACCAGGGCCTTGTCGTCGTGCGGCTTGTACCTGGGATAGAGCACTGCGTTCGGATCCTGGGCCTCCTCCTGATGCACGGAATCGACGACGGACGCGGGGCCGTGACTGCGGCATGCCTCGGCCAGGGACTCCCAGGTGAACATGCCGTACTCATCGACCGCGCAGGAGACGCCGTCGGTGGCGACCAGCACCGCACCGAGCTGATTGCGGTCCCACGAGTGCACCACGGCGTGGCGGCCCGCTTCGGGAATCGCCTCGGCGATCCAGTAGCCGCCCTCACGGTTGACCCACTGCATTTGGTGGGCGCGCAGGTCCTGCAGCAGCCGGCGATGACCGGCATCGAACCCGCCTCCGGATCGCAGCCGCTCCTGGTACTCCTTGAACGCCGCCTGTTGGCCAACCAGCGCGTGGAGCCGACTATCGGTCACCGCGTGCACGACACCCGACAGGTCCTGCGTCACCACCGGACTGTCCCCGAGTACGAGAGCGTCCACGCCGTCCCCGGTCGCCCGCACGATGGCCACCGTCGCCGCCGGCGAGGCCCCTGGAACCAGGCCGTGCCCCTGGACGACCTGGTCGATGGCTACCTCGAGGATCGAAGCGAGCGGAGCGAACGGGTCGCGGACAAGACCTTTCGCGAGGTGCTCGCCCAGGACCTGGACGTACCAGCGGCCGCGCGGTTCCTCGTCGGACACGGTACTGACCCCGTCCAGCACGATCACCGCGTGGTGCCCGACGATCCCGATGAGGTCTTCCGAGGGGCGCTGCACCGAACCTGCCCGCTCTCCCGTCAGAATGGTCGGCGTTCCCTCTGCGTACAGATCCAGCCCGGTGTTGAATTCCTGTGCCATGGCGTCCTCCTGCGGGTGGGTGGGCCTGCGGCCCTGTTCGGGGTGCGTGGATGCGCTGGGGGCGAGGAGCCGACGGGAACGGTCAGCGGATGTTGCTGATCAGGTGCAGTCGGGTACTGACGTTGAAGCCCAGTGCCGTGGCCGCCTTGGTGACCTCGGGCTGGCGAGCCAGAAGCGTGGCCGCGTCGCCGGCTTCGGGCATCATCCACACCCAGTCCGGATCCAGCTGGTGGTCCTGGACGAACCGCGCGGCCTCCTGCACCTGCTCGCGCCCTGCGACGACGAATTTGAAGCAGGCCCGCCCCGCGGCGCAGCGTTCGGCGAACGCAGCGATCACCGGTGGGCGGACGCGGCGCTGCAGCGGGTCGCCACCGCCCATCGCGGAAAGTTTCGGCGAGGCGCTGTAGTGCACGACGTGCCGGTCGGTGCCCTCGGTGGGAATGATCGTGGCGTTGGTCTCGATGTGCACCTTGATGCCCCGTCGGGTGAGCTGCTCCAGCATGGTGACGAACGCGCCGGTCCGCTGCCACAGCAGCGGTTCCCCGCCGGAGATGACGACCATGCGGATGTGCGCGGGGATGGAGTCCATGATCTCGGTGACGGGAGTCTCGGGATTCAGCGCGGGAATGTCGTAGCGGGCGCTGTTCCACGTCCGGCCGGTGTCGCACGGCGGGCAGTGAAGGTTGCAGTAGCCGAGCCGGATGAACGCGCAGGCCCGGCCCGTGAAGGGACCCTCGCCCTGGGCGACTTCGTGCCAGAAGATCTCGTTGACCGGCAGCAGCGTTTCCCGCCTCCTCGCGCGGGCCCTGTGGGGATCGGTGGGCGTCCCGGTGCGGGTGTCGGGACTGGGTGCGGCGGTCACGGCCGATACCCCGCCCACACGCCCGGCTCCGGGCTCACGCGTACCTCCGTCAATCCGGACAGGAGCCGGGCGCCCCCGGTGTACAGGTGCAGGGCCAGGTTCTCGATGGAGGGCGCGCTCCCAAGGACTTCGTCCAGGAAGGAGCCGGTCAACTCGTCTTCGATCCAGGCATGGACCGCCTGCTCCTGATCGGCTTCATCGAGACGGGGCGGGTCGGGGACGTACCTGAGAACGGCCGTGAACGTCTCCTGCGGACTGCCCTGGCGGCGTCTGGCGGTGAAGGAGACCTCTTGCTCCTGATGAAGCCCGATCATGTTGGTGTCCCTTCCACTGGCCAGCGAGGCTATGCCGACGCGCCTCGGGCCGGACTCTCATGCCCGGCCGCAGCGGCGTCAGTCGTGCAGTTGCAAAGATCCTGGCAGGTCCACTCGACCTGCGGGTGATGTCGAGCAAAGCCCCCAACAGTCCGGTCCCGGCGCGGTGTTCGCCGGTGCCGAACGCAGGACATGGTCGGCAGTCACGCAGCTGGACGCCCGGGCCGACGCTCCGGTGGCCACCGGCGGGACGCGACTGTGATGGTCGATGACCCGGGGCCGACGGGGACCTCAGTACCAGTCGGGATCCGTAGGCGTTGATCCTAGATGGGCACTCCGTCCTGCGGTGATGCCTTAGTTGAGCACACGTGGACTCGGTGGCCTGGGCCCGTGGTGATCATTTTCAAGGGATGCTTGCGGAGGGTGCGGGATAGGCGGCGGCGAAGCCACCGCGAGACGGTCAGGTGGCAGGCGGCGCCGGCCCTGGATATCGAGGTGGGCGCGGGCGGTCAGTCGTCAGTGTCGACGTCGGGGTGCGTGAAACGCAGGGGCTTGCCCAGCGACCGGGCGTAGGCGATTTCGGCTCGGGTGCTGGCTCCGATGTAGTCGCCGACTACGAGCACTTCATCAGCGAGCCGGACCTTCGCCCGGTGCAGATCGTCGAGTTGAACCTTCAGCGCCTCGGCGTCGACGGGACCGGACCAAAGCTCCTGTGGCGACTTCATGTCAAAGCCCGGTTTGACGACAATCCTTCCAGCTTTGGTCTCCCGCACATCGGCCTCGATCATCTCGGCCATGAAGCGAGTGGAGCCGCAGATCACGACGATACGCGGGAGGCTCAACAGCTTCTTCGCCTCTGCGAGCTTCTCGTCGGGGGTAAGCAGTTGCGGGTATGACACTGGTTCCTCCTGGACGGAGCAGATCCATCTACACGGGTGGCAGCAGCCCGCCGGGTTTGAAATTGCCGAATTGCCCTAAATTGCCGATCTAGTGCTGAGATGTGGGCTCGATTGCTGAACTAAATCAGTCCCCTACAGGATCCACCGTCTCCTCGCCCTCGTCGTGTGGAACCTCAAATCGGCGATAAAAGTCGTCAAGGGCCGCCTCAGAAACCGCCAGGGAATTGGCGTCCTGGCGCAGGTTCCGCTCCGCCAGCCGACGCAGCAGTTCCTCGCGGGGAACGGGGAAGTAGAGCAACCGCCAACTGCCACCGACCTCCTCGACCAGCTTCTTCCACTCGTCGCGGTCGCGCCGGAGCCACAGCCCGTGATCCAGCACCACGTCACGACCTTGCCCGACAAGCTCGGCCAGGAGTTGGCGGACCTCTGCAACCGCCCCGGCCTCCCGCTCGAAGTAGGAGGCCTCGGGATAGTCGACCCCATAGCGGCCGTGATCCCGCACAACGATCTCATCGACGGACAGCCGAACCAGGCCCGACTGCTCCAGCCGCCGTCTGGCATACGTGGTCTTTCCCGACCCAGTCAGGCCCACCAGCAGGTATGCCACCCCGGCACGCCCGTTCTGATCCACGCGTACTCCTTCGACTCGATCCTGCCTACCGTGACTGTCCCGGGGAACCAGCCTGCCATGCCGGTGGCATCGGGACCGGATCATCGGCCCCCTTCCCGCGGGTCGCATCGGCGCGGGGGCTGCCCTTCGGCGGGGAGGGCACAGGTCAGGCCTTGCCGCGCCGGCCCCTCAGCCCGCGCGGCAAGGAGTTCAAGCCGCCCGTAGTGCGCCGACGTAGATCCTCGGGCGTGCCTTGCGGATCAGGGCGCCGATTACCTCGGCCCGGCACCGCTGGCGTGTCGGAACCGGCTGCGCGGGGAGCCGGCAGGTCGCCCACACCGCCTTGCCGCGGGGCGTGCTGTGGACGCCCCAGCTCGCCGCGTAGGCGTTCACGAGGAACATTCCTCGCCCAGACTCGTCGTCGGGCTCGGCTTCCCGCAGAGCCGGGGTGACGCTGGAGCCGTCCAGGACCTCGACGTACACCTCCTCGCTCCGCGCGCACATGGCGATCGTGAGGAAATCTCCACTGCCGTGCAGGATCGCATTGGTAACCAGCTCGCTGACCAGAAGCGCGAAGGTCGACGCCACCTCCTCGTCGAACTGGAAGCCCCAGGTTCGCAGTTGAGCCACTGTGCCATGTCGCGCCGCGGCGACGGTGGCGGGGGTGGACGCCATGAACCAGCGGGCACCGAACCCGGACGTCATGACGCCTCCTCGCATCCGTCGTCGCCCTCGAACTCCGGGGACCACAGCGGGCTGTCCTCGAACTGCGGCGGCAACAGCCGGGCCGACTGCTGGGCAGGAGCGACGTCCGGGACCTCCGGAACCGCAGCCCAGCGGCGCGTGCCGGAGGCTGCTCCGGCCCGGGGGACGCCTCCGCCAAACGTGCGGCGAGGCAGAGCCTGGGCGGAAGGAGGAGCATATGGGGGCGATGTGGACACGACGGGTCTCCTGGCGGACGGCAGCGGCTGGTGCCGCTGCCCGGCCCGAACGGGGGGTCAGGCCGGGCAGCGGGTCTGTGGTCGGCCGACTCACTCAGCAGGGCAGTGTGCACACGACACGCCGTCAACCGACCCATACACCATCGCCGTCCGACGCCGGCCGAACCAGGGCATGAAGCGGCCATAGACCGGCCACAGACCGGCCGGGGAACTCCGAAGACGGTAGATTTCCCGCCACCTGCTGCACACCGCGCCCGCTTGAGCCCTACGGTGAGTCACATGAGCAGTCAGCAGGGGGAACGGTGAGGACTCCAGGCAACGAAAAGCTGTTCGCGGCGACGGTCGCGAAAGGATGGTTCTCCCAGGAGGCCGCAGCCGACGGCATCAGCGAAGCCGGCCGCGCAGCCTTACGTGACCCAGAATTCACCATCGGGGTGCGCACTTACCGCCGTTGGGAGTCCGACAAGCCCGCGTGGCCGAGACCTCCCCACGCCACGGCGTTACGTGAGGCCTTCGGTCGGGGCCCGGAACACCTCGGCTTCCAAGCACCGGGAGGCATCGAATTTGACGTGGGCTCAGGGGTCGTGCAGATCATCGACCCCGTGAACCGTCGTCAAGCCCTAACCGCCGGCGCGGCCGTCCTCGGCCTGCCCTGGCTCGCCCCGACCTCCGCGTCCGCCGCCCCGGCCCGCGCGCTGGATACCCGCGTCGGCCGCGACGAGATCGACGAGCTACAGGCCACAGCCACCGACCTGGATGCCCTCGATCAGCAGTTCGGCGGCGACCGGCTGTGGCGCGTCGCGCGCTCGCACCTACTGCGGATCCACCAGCTGATAGACCACGGCACCTACACCGAGGACGTCGGGCAGGAACTGCACGTCATCGCCGGTCAGCTCACGACCTCCCTGGGCTGGTACTCGTACGATGCGGGCCGCGCTGTGGAAGCCCGGATGTACTTCTCCGAGGCTCTGAACGCGGCGATGCTCACCGGCGACGAGGCCCTGGCCACGCGCACCCTGTCCAACATGGCCAGGCAGGCCGTGGACCTGGGCAAACCCCGCGAAGCGGTGCGCTTCGCGAAGATCGCCCAGAGCCATGCGGATACATGGGACTCCACCCCGCGGGTTGCTGCACTGCTGGCCATCCGCAAGGCCCAGGGCTACGCGCGCCTTGGCGACGAGATGAACTGCAAAGCCGCCATCCGCCAGGCATGGAAGTCCTTCGATCGCGGCACTGACGAAAAGGACCCCCAGTGGACCTCGTTCCTGAACGAGGCCGAGCTCGTCTGCCTGGAAGGCATGTGCCGCCTGGACCTGGGCCAGAACAAACTCGCGATCCGGCTCCTGGACCGCTCCTCGGCGCTTCAGGACCTTGAGCACTCGCGGAACCGCGGCATGTGCCTGGCCAAGCTCTCCTACGCCGCGCTCCAGGACCGCGACGTGGACCGGACGGTGGCGAGCGCCCGTGAGTCGGTCCAGCTCATCAAGGGAGGCATGACCTCCACCCGCAACCTGCACCAGCTCGTCCTGGTGCGCGACGGCCTGAGCCACTTTCCCCGCCACCTCGAAGCCCAGGACACCGTCGAACTACTCAACCAGCACATCGCCTGAACTACCGAGCTCTGGAGAAGTCCCCGTGCCCGCCCTGCCCGACCTGAATGTCACCCACCATGACCCGACCTCCGCCAAGGCGCTCGCGGAGAGCCTGATCGCTGTGTACGCCGAGGTGTACGACGTGCCCCCATACCTCGATGACCCCTTCTTCTCCGTAGAGACCTACGCCGACCGGCTGCGGACCGCATTCGACATGCACGGCTTCGAGGTCGTTACCGCCGCCCTGGCCGACACTGGACAGCTCGTCGGGTACGTCCACGGCGTTACCCTGCCCGCCGACAAGCCATGGTGGATCTCCCTGGGCGACCGGCGCCCCGCCGACGCCCTTGCCGCTGCCGAGGCCGACCAGGTGTTCTGGCTCCGCGAGATCATGGTCCTGCCCGCCTTCGGGAACCGGGGCATCGGCCGCGCGCTGCACGACTCCGTCGTCGCCGGCCGGGCGGAGCCGTGGACGACCCTGACCTGCATCACCGACAACCAACCGGCCCGCGACGCCTACCCCCGCTGGGGCTACGAGGTGATCGGCCCCATCCGGCACGCCCCTGAATCCCCGCTGTACGACGCGATGATCCTTAGGCCCTGAGTCCAGGGCGGCACTCGCCCCAACCCTGCATGATGTGCATGCACCGTCATCCATCCGATCGCCCAGTCGCGGCACCGGAGCCACCGGCCCGCGCTTCCTCTGCTTCAACGCATTGAGCCGAGGGGGATCCTCGCGATGGAGTCCCATGTGATGGTCTTGGCCTCGGCATCAGCGAATACGTCACGGGCCACCGGATCTCACGATCTTGTCCCCTCCGCTCCGATGCAATCCTCGGTCCGCCTCTCGGCGTCAGGGATTCCTGGAGGACGCGCGTCCCGTGGTGCGGGCAAGCAGGGTCCTGACGTGCAGAGCGGCGTGCAGGTTGCGGGAGGAGCCGGTGGCGGTGGCGACCGCGAGGGCCTGGGAGAGGAGGTGGGCTGCGGCCTCCGGTTCCCCTGACGCGGTGTAGGCGTGGGCGCTGGCGGTGAGGACCTCGGCTGATCCGCGGACCATGGTGGGGGGCCAGGCGGCGCGGGCCTGGTCGAGTGCGGTGCGGCTGCGCAGGAATAGCGAGGGGGTATCGCCGCCGAGGCGGGTGAGGGTATGGCCGGTCCATTTGCCCAGTTCGGCGGCGCTGAGGTAGCCGATGTACGGGGGGACCTCTCCGTCGTCGGCGCGTTCCAGGAGTGTCCAGGCGGTGTTGAGATCGGCGCTCGCCGCTCGCGCGTCGCCCAGACAGGCGTGATGGTACGCGCGTACGGCCCGCAGCCAGGACCGGACCGCGGGGTGGGCTCGCTGATCGGCGAGGCGCAAGGCCTTGTAGGCCAGGGCGAGGGCTTGGCGGTGATGGCCCTGGTTGGCGAGGATCCGGCTCATCTGGCCCAGGAGGTTGGCGCAGGACGCGACGTCGCCGGCCTCCTGGGCGTGTTCGGCGGCCCGCTGGTAGTGGCAGGCAGCAGTGTCGGCCATGCCGAGGTCGTAGGTCAGGAAGCCGACGAAGCCCCCGGTATCGGCGGCCAGCGCCGCGGTCTGCCGCCGGGCGGCGCTGGTGCGGGCGGTGGCGTGCCAGGCCAGGACCTGGCGGTGGTGCTCGACGGCGGGGGCATAGACCGCGGCGCTGGCCGCACAGGTTGTCGAGTCTGCCGTGGGCCGCACGCAATGCGAGGTGAGCTTCCATCAGCTCCTGTCCGCCACTCAGCTGTTCGGCTGTCGCCAGACCCGCGACCGCGGCGACGCCGCCGGTGATGAGGAAGTCTCTGCGCCGCACGTCGTCCCACTCTCCGAAGAGGTTGTCCACGGTGCCAGGCACGCCCTGGCCGGCATTTCCATCATCGCCGTCTCAGGACTCGGTGGCGAGACGCACCAACTGGCCCTCTGTGCGCAGACACGAACACAGGGGGCGTTATGCCGGAAACCGGTCGGGAGACCTTCGCCGAGGTGCTCCGGAGTCTGCGCGGCGAACCCTCTCTGCACGAGCTGGGACGGCCGTCCTCCCTGCGGTCTGGAGCTTGAGCTTCAACTTCCCCAATCAGCCTCACGTTGAGGGGTAGAGTCGGTACGTTGACTCGCCATGAGGCCGTTTGTATACCAGCAGGGCCAGGACACTTGGGACGCGGGTTCCCTCGTTCACGCCTACGTGGCCGTAGATTTCGGACACCATCCGGAGCTGTTAGAACTCGTGCGCGGTGTCCGTGCCGCGACTGGGGACGACCCGCTCACCCATGTCGGCGACGACTGGTTCCACATCACGCTCTACCAGCTGAGCGAGACGCCCGCCTCGAAGATCACTGATGCTGAGCGGCAGGCCCTCGCCGCTGAGCTGACCACGCAGCTTCGGGCTGTCGACCCCTTCACGATCACCGCGGGCAGCCCGCTCGCGTACGGCACCGGCATCATCTTCGACCTCGGACCGGACGAGCCGCTGAACGCCCTACGCAACGCCACGACCAGGGCCTTCGAGAACGTGCGAGGACCAGAGGCGACGTCCTACGACACCGGCGTGCTGCACCTGACCGAGTCGTACGCAACCGCCGAAGTCACCCTGGACCACTACCACCAGATCCACCGTCGCCTGCGACGGGTCCGGCCCAGCCACGCGCCGCTGCACATCGCCAGCGTGCAACTGGTCGACGTCTTGGCCAACAGCGAGCAGAAGACCATCACCTGGAAGACCCTTGCGGAGATTCCGCTAGGCGACCGGGCGTAGCCCGTACGACGATGTCGGCGCGGGACGACGGTATCGAAGGCCGCGGCGCAACCACGACCCGGACCTATTTGAGCGTATCTGCGCCCCAGAGTGCGGATGGCTGGACCGGGTGGGAAGACCCCGCCGAGCTGCGGGTTCGGCTGGACGTAGCAGTGGAGGAGATCGCCGGGCTGCGTGAGGAGAACACGCGGCTTCGCTCCCTCCTCGGCCCGGTAGCGGACTCAGTCCCGGCCCACGACGCCGAGTCCGAGGAGGCCTCGCCGCAGCTCGTGCCGGAGCCGGTGGTCGTGCTACTGCAGATGCTGTCGCCATCGGGACTGCCCTACGCGGACGCCTCCTCGGGCGGGCAGGAGAAGTTGGCTCTGTTCCGGGCCCTGTTCGTGGGGCGGTCCGATGTCTTCGCCCGTGGGTGAACAAGAAGGGCCGGTCCGGGGGGAGCTGGTAACGCAGAAGCCGCCGTGGGAACTGCGCGAGGGGGAGGAGCGGGTGCTGCCGACGCTGTCGGACCAGGCGATGTACGACCACCTGACCCGCCCCGAGCCGCGTACGGAGAAGAAGTTCGAGAAGCTGCACGCGGGACTGTACCCGCTGCTGCTGGACGACACCTGCCAACTGCTGGCCTGCGACTTCCACCGGATCTGGGCGCGAGTTCCCTATTCGAGGGCTGATGCGCGTTCGTCCAGTTCCTCGACTCCGGGTACGTCCCGTAGCCGGTAGAGGCGGGCGCGAATGTCGTGGACGGCGTCCTTGACCTTGATGGAGCGGATGCCGTCCGCGCAGTCGAGGAAGTCGGTCCAGGAGGCGAGGGCGCCGTCCACGTCGTCCTGGCGGAGCCGGACGGTGCCGAGGTCGGCGAGGACGATGGCGCGGGTGCGCCGGCGGTCGAGGCCGTGGATGTCGAGTGCGTGGTGGAGGTGGTCCTGGGCGCTGGTGTAGTCGCTGAGCTGGGCCAGGATCATCCCGGCTTCGTGGGCCCAGCGGCCGATGCTGTAGTGCGAGGCCCAGGAGTCGCTGGGGGCGCCGGTGGCGCGCTCGATGGATGTCTGCGAGTTGGTGAGCGAGCGGGTGGCGGTGGGCCGGTCACCGTCCAGGGCGGCGGCGTTAGCGAGGGTGGCCTGGTAGTAGGCAACCGCGCGGGGGTCGTCCAGGTTCTTGGCCTGGTTGACGCAGTCCTCGGCTATCCGCACGGCGGTCGTACGGAAGCCGAGGTCTATGGCCTGGACAGCGAGTCCGCGCAGGGCGGTGGCGGCGAGTTCGGCGTCGCTGGCCTCGGAGGCCAGTCGGAAGGAGTGCGCGTAGTACTGCTGGGCAGCGTCCTGGTTGCCCTCGTCCTGGGCCATCCAGCCAGCCAGGTGGACGAGCTGGGAGGTGGCGGCGAACAGGTCGCGGCCGACGGCTTCGGTCCACGTGCCGTCCAGCCACGGGGCGACGTCCTCGTGGAGGTAGCGGACGGCAAGGTGGCGGGCGTGTCCGCCGCCGAGCTCAGCCGCAGCGTCGCCGAGGGACTTGGTCATCTGCCGGACGGCCGCGACTTCGCCCCGGCCGACCTGGACCGTCCCTGCGGATTTCAGGCGGACACGGCGGAGAAGGCCCTCCGGATCGGGCAGTCCCAGGGCCGCGAGCGCGTACGCGCTGGAGGCGGCCACGAATCCCCGGCGATCCACCACGTCCCTCCGGCTCAGCTCGATGACGAGTCCACCGTATCGCCCGGCGCCGGGTCTTCCGGCGCGGTTGGCGAACCATCACCCGGATCGGGTAGCCGCAGCTCCAGGACCTCGACCAGGTACGGCAACCAGTACGTCGGGACGCGTCCACCGAGTTCCCACCGCGAGACCTGGTCACGCCCTGGACCGGCGGCTCCCTTGCCCTCGGCCTTGCCGAGCTCCTGCCCGAGCCGTGGCTGCGACCAGCCCCTCTTCTTCCACGCGGCCCTGATGAGGGCCCCGATCGGTGCGGTAGCCGCTGACACGGCACCCTCCCCTTGGCCTGCCAGGCCGACGCTGGCCGACAAATGGCCGACAAATGGCCGACGACTGGCCTACACCCTGGCAGCTTCTGCTCCTACGTGCACGGTCGTTGACTGAGAGTCAACTGCTGACGGTCGGCCAGGACGCTCGTTGGCCCGGCGGCTCGTGCCCCACCCCTCGAGGTTCAGGAGGCAGGTCGTGCGCATCCTCGTTGACGGATTGGACATGTCGGGCAAGACCACCCTGGTCACCACGCTCGTCAAGACACTCGAGGCCCGGGGGTGAAGATGCCGTGGTCGGGGAGTGAATCAGAGCGTCCGCGTTGAGCCTTCATGCTGGGCCACGGCAGCTACGGGAGTCAGAGATCCCAATGCCGCCGTTCGGCCAGCCAGCGCAGCACCACCTCCCCACTCCAGGTCTGGTGCTGGCGCAGCCACGGGGAGCCGAAGTCGGGGGTCGGCTTGGCCCCAGAGGAGATGAAGTAGCCGCTGATCGCTGCCAGCGCGGAGTCCAACTGCTCGGGTGTCGCGGTGCGGGCGGCGGGGTGGGCGGTGAACAGGGCGGATGCGTTGTAGCCGTCGGCGTGCGCGGTGGCGAGCAGCAGGGTGAGGTCGAACCAGGGGGCTCCCAGGGTGGGCCAGTTCCAGTCGCAGATCGACGCTTCGCCGGCAGGGCCGATAAGTACGTTGTCGCGGCGTAGGTCGTGGTGCAGGACGGACTCGCCGGCGGTGTCCTTGGCCCAGCTGGATTCCAGGTCGGCCAGCGGGCCGATCAGGGAGCGGGGGAGCCAGCGGGGCAGGCTATTTGCCTGGCCGGTGTTGCTGGCGCGCTGGCGCCACTCGTCGAAGTCCCCCTCTTCGTGTAAGGGCTTCAATCCCAGGTCGAGCAGGGCCTGCGAGGGTTGGGCGAGTGCTTCGGCGGTCTGTGTGCAGGCTTCCAGGGTGGCGGCGAGCTCGTGGGACTGCCATGGATCCGTCGGCATCCGCGCGTGGTCGAGGGTGTCGAATGCCAGGACTACCCAGGTGTCGGCCTCCTCGATCCACCTCAGCCGGGGCGCCGGCACACCGGGCGGTAGTGCCTGGTTGATCAGCGCCTCCCGGCTGTAGCAGGAGGCGATGAACGGGTGGGTCGCCCCGTCGACCGCCTTGACGAACTGCCTTCCTGCGGGTCCTTCGAGGACGGCGGCGAAGCCTGGGGTGAAGCCGCCGCCTGCCACCGGCCCGGGTTCTACCGGGCCGCCGAGCTGTTGTTCGACGATCCTTCGTACATGCTGGGGAAGATCGGTCCAGGCCGGCCGCACTGCGGTGGAGTCGTAGCGCGGCCGGGGCGTGAGCGTGGTCTGCATGCGGTCATGGTGATGGGTCAGTTCTGAAGATCGCTATCGAGTTTTCCTGTGCCAGGGACCCAGGTTGGCAGCCTCGTGGGCCCCTTGGCGGTCGTCGTGGTAACGCGGCCGTCAAGGGGCCGGTGGCAGGTCCGTGCACCCCAGCCACGGCTGGAGCACCTCGGGGACGCGAACAGTTCCGTCGGGTTGCTGGTTCTGTTCAAGGATCGCCGGAAGCAGGCGGCTGGTGGCCAGGCCCGAGGCGTTGAGCGTGTGGACGAAGACGGGCTTGCCGTCGGCGGGACGGTAGCGGATGGCGCCGCGGCGCGCTTGGTAGTCGCGGGCGTTGGAGACGGAGCTGACCTCGACGTAGGTGTTGATGCTGGGGAGCTAGACCTCGATGTCGAAGGCCTTGGCCATCGCGGAAGTCGTGTCTCCTGCAGCCAACTGGGTGACTCGGTAGTGCAGGCCGAGGTCTGCCACCAACTGCTCAGCCTTTCGAAGGAGCTCCTGATGGGCTGCCTCGGAGGCGTCGGGCCGTACGAACTGGAACATCTCGACCTTGTCGAACTGGTGCCCGCGCAGGGTTCCGCGTTCGGAGGCGCGGTAGCCGCCGATCTCCTTGCGGTAGCAGGGCGAGTAGGCGAAGTACTTTCGCGGCAGTTCGGCGTCAGTCAGGGTCTCGTCCCGGTGGAGGTTGACCAGCGCAGTCTCCGAGGTCGGCAGCAGGAACCGGCGTGGCCCGCTTTCGCCGGGCTCGACGACGAAGACCTCGTCGGCGAACTTGGGGAACTGGCCAGCTGTGTACCCGGCCTCGTAGGTGAGCAGGTGTGGAGGCAGGATGAACTCGTAGCCGTCGCGAAGATGGGCCTGGACGAAGAAGTTGAGAAGCGCCCACTCGAGCAGGGCTCCGTTGCCGCGGTAGATCCAGTGGCCGGTGCCGCCCAGCTTCACGCCCCGCTCGTAGTCGATCAGCCCCAGTCGCTGGGCGAGGTCGATGTGGTCCCTGGGGTCGAAGGGGAACGCCGGCGGGTGCCCGGCCGTGCGCAGGACCTTGTTGTTCTCCTTGCCGCCGGCGACCACGTCGTCGTCGGGCAGGTTCGGCAGCTCATCGAGGAAGGCGCCCCGGGCGGCCTCCAGCGCAGCGAGACGCTCCTCCGACTGGACTAGGTCGGCGCCGACCGCCTTCGCTTGTGTACGCAGAGCGGCGATTTCCCCGTCGGCGCGCCGGAGCCGGGCGACCTCAGCAGAGATCTGCCTGCGCTCGCCGCGCAGGTCGTCCACTGCGGTGCGCGCCTGACGGTACTCCTGGTCGAGCTTGAGGAACGATGCGAGGTCGACCTGCAGGCCGCGTTTGGCCAAGGCATGCTGCACACGCTCAGGGTGTTCGCGGATCAGGGTGATGTCCAACATGGGCAGTGGCTCCGCTCGGGTGGTCGATCTTCGACGTGATCCCTTGGGAGCGCGGGCGAGAGGGGACTCGCGGTGCCACCGCGCCTTCGCCGCCAACAGGTGGCGGCCTCGACTCGGCTCGGTCACGGGAGCCACTCGGCGGGGCATTGGGCTGTGCGGCCGTTCCTCCCCGCACTCCGGAGGGGATTCACCCCGGGGTGCGATGCTGCCCTCTCAGCTACCGGCAGCTCTCTCAGCTCGCATGATCCCGCGGCTACTCGTCTCCATCAACGCGTTGGCCCGAGAATAGGGCGGCCCGGCTCGGTCCAGCAACGAAGATACTCAGCGTGGTGCGGAAATTCCTTCGCCATTGCGCGACGCGTGGATCTTCCTCGGAGAGTTCGCCAATGTGGTTGCAGCCATGGCGGGCGGCTCACGGGCGGCGCCGTTCAGGCGCGTGGTAGCCCCACGCTGGACACCGTTGGGCCCGGTCCAGGACGCCCCTGGGTATAGGGAAACTGGTAGAGCTCATAGCGCATGCCGAGGGCCGACCTCGCATGGCAGCACCGAAACGTGATAGCACTCCGGGGAGATCACAGCCGCACAGCCGCCCAACGGTGCCGCGCCGGGAGCGCCGAGACGCTCACGGCTCCAGGCGGCCCAGGGCCGCGTCGATCCGAGCCAGGACCCGCTCACGGGCCAGCGCCTCAAGGGACTCGAACAGCGGCAGGCCCACCGTGCGCCCGGTAGTCGCCACCCGGATCGGGGCCTGAGCCTTGCCCAGCTTCAGACCATTCTTCTCGCTGACCGCCTCCAGGACGGCCTTCAGCTGCTCCGCCTGCCAGGTCGCGTCGGCCAGCCCCGCGCGGGCGTCGCGCAGAATATCGGGCGCACCAGCCTTCATCGCCTTCGCCCACGCCGTCTCGTCGTTCACCGGCTCGTCCAAGAACAGGAAGTCGACGTAGGCGGTGATCTCCGACAGGATCGTGATCCTGGTCTGCGCGAGCGGTGCGACGGTGTCGAAGAGCACCTGGTCGAACGCGTCCGGCGACCAGGTGGCGTGCGGGAGCGTCAGCCACGGTGCGCAGGCGGCGGCGAAGTCGGCCGGGGCCAGCGCGCGGATGTACTCGCCGTTGAACGCAGCCAGCTTCTTCACATCGAAGAACGCGGAGGAGCCGTTGACGGCCTTGATGTCGAACAGCTGCTCCAGCTCCGGATAGGGGCGGATCTCGCGGTCCTCGCCCGGGCCCCAGCCCAGCAGCATCAGGTAGTTGACCATCGCCTCGGGCAGGTAGCCCTCGGCGAGGTAGTCCTCCAACGCGACCTTGTCGCGGCGCTTGGACAGCTTCTGCCGCCTCTCGTTCACGATCACCGGCAGGTGCGCCCACACCGGCGGCGTCGCGCCCAGCGCCTCCCACAGCAGCTGCTGCTTCGGGGTGTTCGACAGGTGCTCCTCGCCCCGGATCACCTGGGTGATGCCCTCGTCCAGGTCATCAACGACGTTGGCAATCAGGAACACCGGCGAACCGTCACCCCGAGCGATCACGAAGTCCTCGATCGCCGAGTTAGGGAACGCCGGCTCACCACGGATCAGGTCCACCACCACGGTCGTGCCCTCGTCCGGGGTGCGGAACCGCAGCGCCCGCCCCGCCTCGTACGTCAGCCCCCGGTCACGGCAGAAGCCGTCGTAGCCGAGCTGCACGGAACCGGTGCGCTCAGCGACCTGCTCACGGGTGCAGTCGCAGTAGTACGCACGCCCGGCGGCCAGCAGCTGCAGCCCCGCCTCCTTGTGCCGCTCCGCGTTCTGCGACTGGAAGTACGGGCCCTCGAACGCCGGGTCGGAGTCGCTGATGCCGATAGCGGCGAGCGCGCTGACGATTCCGTCGACCCACTCCGGCTGGTTCCGCGCGCCGTCGGTGTCCTCGATCCGCAGCACGAACGTGCCGCCCGACTGTCGCGCCACCGCCCAGTTGTAGAGAGCCGAGCGGGCACCCCCGACGTGGAACATGCCAGTCGGAGAAGGGGCGAAACGAACACGAACCGGGGCAGCAGACATAGAGGAATCCTAGCGATTTCCTGGTCGCACGTGCTCCAGCAATCACTCCCGCGCACAGGCTCGCGACCCTCGGGGAGACGGCCAGGGTGATCACCGTCTCGGAGCCGGCCATAGCCTTTCGTCGGATGGTGCGTGGAGGTCGTCGAAATGTCGGTGGATCCGGAGAAGCAATCCGCCCTACCGTGGGAGCGTTGGGGCGCAGGCCTCTGGCCGAGGTCCACAGCCTGGCTGCACAGGGTTCGGCTGCGTTACCCCCTTACGGCAGCTGGCGTGCTTGCTCCCTTCAGACAATCCGGTCTTCTCATGGAAACGGCCCAGCTCCTATGCCCACGGTTCCCTCGCTCGCCGCAGCAGTCCACCAGCGCGTCGCCGACGCCATCACCGCCGCTCTGCCCGAGGGCGAGGCACCAGCGTCCGTGGACCCCCAGCTGCGACGAAGCGACCGGGCCGACTTCCAAGCCAACGGAATCCTCGGCATGGCCAAGCAGCGCAAGAGCAATCCGCGCGAGCTCGGCGCCCTCGTCCTGGAGCACCTGCGCGACGACGACGTGATCGCCGCCCGCGAGCTGTCCGGTCCCGGGTTCCTGAACCTGACGATCACCGACTCCGCGATCACCTCCCGGGTCGCCGCCCGCTCGGCCGACGCGCGCCTGGGCACTCCCACCAGCCAGCGGCCCGGCACCACGGTCATCGACTACAGCCAGCCGAACATCGCCAAGGAGATGCACGTCGGCCACCTGCGCTCGACCATCATCGGCGACGCCCTCACCCGGATCCTTGAGTTCGGCGGCGAGAAGGTCGTCCGCCGCAACCACATCGGCGACTGGGGCACCCAGTTCGGGATGCTGATCCAGTTCCTGGCCGAGCACCCTGAACAGGACCAGGACGCGGATCCCGCCGCAGAGTCCGACGGGCCTTCGATGTCGCGGCTCAACCGAATCTACCGTGCCTCACGGGTTCTGTTCGACAGCGATCCGGAGTTCACCGACCGGTCCCGTAAGCGTCTGGTCGCCCTCCAGTCCGGCGACCCGCAGACCCTCGCCGTCTGGGAAGAGATGGTCCAGGAGTCCAAGCGCTACTTCGAAGCCGTCTACCAGCGCCTGGACGTCCTGCTGGAGGACGCTGACGCGGTCGGCGAGAGCGCCTACAACCCGATGCTCGCCCAGGTGTGCGAGGACTTGGAGAACTCCGGCGTCGCCGTGCGCTCCGAGGGCGCGCTGTGCGTGTTCTTCGACGACATCAAGGACCCTGACGGCCGGCCCTTGCCGCTGATCGTCCAGAAGAGCGACGGCGGATACGGGTACGCGACCTCCGACCTCGCCGCCATCCGCGACCGCGTCGACGTCCTGGGCGCAGCCCGCATGCTCTACGTCGTGGACGCCCGTCAGGCGCTGCACTTCCGGATGGTCTTCGCCGCCGCCCGCCGCGTCGGCTGGCTGCCCGAATCAGTGGACGCCCTGCACCTGCCGTTCGGCACGGTCCTGGGGAAGAACGGCAAACCGTTCAAGACCCGCTCGGGCGACACCGTACGACTGATGGACCTCCTCGACGAAGCAGTCGACCGCGCCCGCACCGTCGTCGCCGAGAAGAGCCCCCACCTGGCCGAGGAGGAGCTGGACGTACGCGCCCGCCAGGTCGGCGTCGGCGCGGTCAAGTACGCCGACCTCTCCACCTCCCGGACCCGCGACTACGTCTTCGACGCGGACCGCATGGTCTCCACGACCGGCGACACCGGTACCTACCTCCAGTACGCCAACGCCCGCATCCAGTCGATCCTGCGCAAGGCCCCCGAGGACATCGCTCCCGCCGCGCACCCCGAGATCGCCCTGGAGCCGGCCGAGCGCGCTCTGGGACTGCTACTCGACGAGTTCGGCGAGACTCTCGCCCAGGTCACCGACTCCTACGAGCCGCACCGCCTGTGCGCCTATCTCTACGCGGTGGCCTCGGCCTTCGCGACCTTCTACGAGAAGTGCCCCGTACTCAAGGCCCCCAGCCGGGCGGTCACCGAGAACCGACTCCTACTCTGCAGGCTGGCCGGACAGACCCTCACCACCGGCATGAACCTGCTTGGCATCACCGCCCCCGAGCAGCTTTAGCCAAGTCGGTGGCAGCGCGGTCCCGCGATTGCGCTGCCACAGTCTGCGGCCGACTGCCGGGCTCATCGGCTGCCGTCCGCTTCTGTGACGGGACAGGTGACTTCAGTCGGACAGCCGTCCCAGCAGGGCGCCTTGACCGGACTGGAGGATGTGGGCCGCCTCCAGCGGGATCCAGAAGCACTCGAAGGGAGTGGGCTCCTGCTCGCCGTCGTGGTCCTCCTGGCTGATCCATCGCTCTGGGGTGGGCTCGGTCAGTTCCAGGTGGAAGACGTGTCGGTGCTGGATCTCGAGCCGGTACGGACTGATGTCGTACTCGGTCTCGCCCAGTTTGCGAACGATCTTGAAGCCGTCCAGGCCCGTCTCCTCCCGGACCTCGCGCATGGCGGCTGCCTCCGGGGTCTCCCCGGGCCGAATGCTGCCGGCAGGGACCTGGATGCCGACCTCCTCGTAGCTGTAGTCGGTGTGCCGGAACACCAGCAGGCGCCCGTCGTGCACTACGTAGACGAGGACCTTTTCCTTGGTGACCTTCTCGGGCACCGCGACAACCTGCGCCTGCATGAGTTCAATCCGTCCAGTCGAGTTGGGAGTCGGGGAAGCCGATGCTGCGGGCGTGCTGGGTCGTCTGCTCGCGGCCGGCTCGGTCGCCTCGGCTGTAGCGGAAGACCTTGCCTGGGAAGACGACGTAGACGTCGCTGTCGGTGTGGAAGTCGGCGTACCAGCCGGGTGCGTCCAGGATCTCGGCGAACCGCGCGGCGAGCTGGTCGGCCTCGACCTGCTCAGCACGAAAGTTGATCAGTGTCCACGCCTTCGGCTGGTCCGCAGTCGCGTCTGTGGCGGCTACCCGCCGCACGCTGTCCAGTGTCAGTGGAATTCCGGACAGCTCTGCGCCGAGCTTGATGCTCTCCGCGATCAGCACACCCTCGATCATGCCCATGGTGCTGAACGCTACCGGTGACGGCTCCCTGTAGCTGATGACTGACCGGCGAATGTGGCGGCGGGAGGAGACCGGTCCCGCCGCGATGCCTCGTCAGGCGGCCTTGCGGCCAAGGGTCCGCCTGCGGGCGGCCACCGGGAGACGGAGGAGGTCCGGCAGCGGTGTGCCGTGCTCAGCCCACAGGCGTAGCCGGTCCCGGTCCACCCAGTGGACGTGGTGCTTCTCGCCCCATGCCTTCGCGTCCCGGGTGAAGGAGCCGTTGGTGACCACGACAGCGAATCTCGCGCCGTGTACGGGTCCGGCGGTCCCGTTCACCTGGTACATGACCTGGGAGCCGACCTTGCCGCCAACCTTTGTGTGCTTGGCCTGCAGGACGATCCGGCCCCGAAGGGGATCCTCGGCGATGACGTCGGCGGCCTGGTCGCCCTGCTGGCCGACCTGGCGGGCGGTGCAGCCGTCGCGGATCATCAGGTCGCGCAGCGCGAACTCGAACTGCTGGTCGTCAAGCGCGTCAATCTCGGTGAGCGTGAGCCGCAACCGTGCCAGGTGCTCGGCACGACGGCGGTCGGCCGCGACCCGTCGCCGCAGCCGCAGCGCCCCCACGACCAAGGCGCCTGCCATCAGGGCGGCCAGGATCGGCCAGCCGGCGACGAGCAGGCGTCCCAGGACAGCGGCTGCCTGGACGAGCCACACCAGCAGGACGAGCACGATCACTCCTGCTGCGACCCGTTCACCGGCACCCCGGGGCATTCGCCAGCGGCGCCTGCGCCGTGCCATCAGTGTCCAACCGCGGCAGAAGCCGACGCGGACGCGGAGGGGCTGGGCGGGGTGGTCGTGCTGCCGGCGGCCGTGCCCCCAAGGTGGGTGACGACCCAGAAGCCAGCGACGGCGATGGCGGCGATCACCCAGCCGCTGGTCTTCTTCCGGCCCGACCCCGGGTTGCGCCGTACGTGGCTGCGGACAGTGTGGAACCCGGGATCGGGCATCGACTTCCCCCTCAAAGCGGCAGGACACCCGACGCGTCCTGTCATTAGGTTCATTGGAGCAGCGGCCTCCGACAATTCCTGACGGATCATCATTGCTGGGTGCTGCCCAGAGCTGGGAATCAGCCAGCAGCACTCCGTCGTGGAGCAATGCCCGCGCCAAGTCGCCGGAGAACGGAGTCATGGCGCTGACCAGGAGTGACATAGGATGCCCGTTGAGTAGTTGCCTCTGCTGCCGTTCTCGCCGGATTTGCGAGGTCCGGGCGCCCTTCGGCCGTTGAGCTGCGGCGATCGGAGGATCACGGTCGTGGACGATAGTTGTCGTGAATATGGCAGTTCCCGGGCCGCACGCGGACGCCGGAACACCCGACATCAGCCAGCGGCCGCTGCCCGATATCCGTGCGTCCGCTTCTGCCACGGTCCGACGTGCGGGCCCCTGGGCCGAACTCCGGCCGGGGTGTGGCGCTCTCTGATCTACGAGGCTCGGCACAGCGGCACGATCCGGCTGGAGAGCCACCGTCTCGGCAACACGGGCGGCATGAACGACAGGTACGGCGCGATGGCGGCCATCCTGGTGGCGGCATCGGTCTGGGCGCCTGACTCGCCCGCCCGGGTCAGGGGCCTGTAGTGCGTTCGACCTCGCACTGCAGCATCCGCAGTTCGACCTTGAAACCTCCTGCGGGCCAGCCGCATCTGACAAGACCCCGATCTGCCAATGCAACAATCTTGCCCATCCCGACCTTAGAGGAAGTCCATGCCCCCCGAGTCGTTCCCCCACCTCACCCACGCCGCTCAGCTGGCCCTGCTCGACCGCACGACCCGGGCCGCGCTGACCGAGCACTACGGCCTCGACGGCTCCCATGTTCTGATGGAGGTCCAGCAGTACGAGGACAACGCGGTCTGGCGCGTCACCCCTCCCGGCCATCCCTCTTTCGCCGCCCGCCTGTCCGTACGTGACGGCCGCCCCGCCCACCAGCAGCGTAGCGAGATGCGGTGGCTGGAGAGCCTCGCCCAGGCCAGCACGGTTGCGATCCCCGAACCGGTCACCAGCAGCGACGGGCAGTACGTCGTGGACGTCGAGGTCCCCGGCCACGACGAGCCCTCCACCTTGGCCGTGCTGCACTGGCTCCCGGGCACCGCGGAACCCCCCTACCGTCGACCAGGCGTGGCCGAGGACATGGGAAGCGCCACCGCCCACCTTCACGCGAACGCCGCCGCCGTGCCGATGTCGGAGTTCGACCGGCCGACCTGGGACGCCGAGACCATTCTGCTCAAGGGCCACGCCCTGACCGATCCGCAAGCGGCACGGCAACTGGGGACCGAAGGGCTGGCCGCGCTCCGCGAGCTGGCCGACCGGATCACTCCGGCTCTCGCCGAGGGCGGCCAGGCGGATCGCGGGCGCATCCACGGCGACCTGCATCGCGAGAACATGATCGAGCTGCCCGGCGGCGGCGTCGGCATCATCGACTTCGACGACTGCGGAACCGGTGTGTTGACCGAACTAACTTCGCTGTTTATGCAGGTCAGGGGCTATGTCTGCTAGCGTCCCGCCATGCCCGATGAACGCCGTCCCGGAAGGG